>JAOZNY010000016.1 GCA_029933565.1 Bacteroidales bacterium | reverse complement strand
TAATAGTCGACATATTATAGTTTAAGTTGGTTTTAAGTGTCAAATATAGCAATTGTTTGTACTTTTAGACCCTAAAACAAAAATATCTTTTCAATAAAATAAATGAATAAAATTTTGATAAAAAAACTTTCAGAAGAGGAAATAAAAAATCAGGGTATAGAATCATGGCCAATTTGGGAAAAAGAAGTCTCACGATTTCCATGGACCTACTGCGGCAAAGAGGAATGTTTAATAATTGAAGGCGATTTTATGGTTGAAACCGAGGATGGAAATTATTTTATAAAACCTGGTGATTTTGTGACTTTTCCTGATGGATTAAGTTGTGTTTGGGATATTAAAAACCCTGTAAGGAAATATTATAATTTCCCATGAGTATGATTTCAACAGGAAAAATAATCAAATCCACTGGCAGTTGGTATTGGGTTGTTGAAGAAAAAACGGGCAAAGTATATGAGTGCCGACTTAGAGGTAAATTCAGGACCAAAGGAATAAAGACTACCAACCCGGTTGCTGTTGGCGATATTGTTGATTTTGACACCGAAACCGGTGCAATTACAAATATTCATCCGCGCTCAAATTACATAATCCGCAAGGCCACTAACCTCTCGAAGCAAAGCCATATTATAGCTGCAAATATTGATCAGGCAATAATTATTGTATCTCTGGCAAAACCAAGAACTTCTACAGGTTTCATCGATAGGTTTCTTATAACTGCCGAGGCCTACCACATTCCCGCTATAATCGTTTTTAATAAAATTGACTTGCTGGATAAAGAACAATTATTAATTCTGGAGAACATTGTTTCCATTTATGAAAAAATTGGATATAAATGTCTGCAGACCTCTGTAACTGAATTGGTTAATCTTGATTCTTTTAGAAACATCCTTCACAATAAAAACAGTTTACTTTCAGGTCATTCGGGCGTGGGAAAATCGGCACTAATAAATACTATTGATGCAAAACTTGATCTTAAAATTGGTAATATTTCCGAATACCATTCAAAAGGAATGCATACAACCACATTTGCCGAAGCCTTTGAATTAAAAACCGGAGGTTCGATAATAGATACCCCAGGCATTAAAGAATTTGGTTTAATTGAATTTGAAAAACCTGAACTAAGTCACCGCTTTCCTGAATTTATTAAACACCTTAGTAATTGCAAATACAACGACTGCCTACATGTAAACGAACCTAATTGTGCGGTTATTGATGCAGTTAATAATGGCGACATTAGCGAAATACGCTATGGTAATTATTTAAATATTCTGGATAGTATTTGAGTAATGGTTGCTATGGCTACTATTGTTGCTATTGTTGCTATTGCGATTACCATTGCTTGAACGACTGCAGAATTTATTTACGAACTAATTAGGCAATAGGAACAACAGAAGCAATAGAAGCGGCTGTGCCTTAAGCAAACAAAACATAGTACCACTTAATCAATTGTAAAAAAATGGTATGCAGTAATATAAAATTGCCTAAGTTTGGCTAAAAATAAATTAATGATTGCAAGGCATCTTATTTCAGAAAGTATTATCCCACTAAAAACATCTGACACAGGTAATATTGCCCTTCGTTGGATGGATGAATACAAGGTCTCACACTTGCCAATTGTAAATGGAGATAATTATCTAGGTCTTATTTCTGAAAAAGACATCCTTGACCAGAACAATTACGATGATCCAATTGGAAATCATAACCTAGGTCTAAGTAAATCATATGTAACGGAACACCAACATATTTATGAAGTCATTGAGTTGTTTGAGAAATCTTCCCTATCATTAATTCCGGTTGTCGACAATCACCAAAAATATGTTGGAGTAATAACTTTACAAAAACTTCTATCTTATTTTTCATCTTCTTTTTCAGTAAACAATCCTGGTGGGGTAATCGTTTTGGAAATGAGCCAAAAAGATTACAGTCTTACTGAGATTGCAAATATTGTTGAATCGAATAATGCAAAAGTTTTAAGTTGTTTTCTGGGCAACCATAGCAATTCCACTTTAATTGAGGTAATATTAAAAATTAGCACTAACGAAATTGAGCCCATTCTTCAAACCTTCACCAGATATAATTATATTGTAAAAGCAACATTTGGTGAGAATAACGATAATGAAGACTTAAAAGAGCACTACGACTCACTGATGAATTACCTCAATATTTAATTATGGGATTAAAATTCCATATTATATTTACCGTCTTATATTTAATTGGGGTTCAGTGTGTTGCTCAGGATAATGTAATTATAGAAATTGGCAGTATAATTGTAGAGGGTGACAAAATTACGCATAAGCCCATTATTATGCGCGAACTTGAATTCGCAGAAGGTGAATTAATAAGCGAAAAGGAACTCAACGAAAAGATAGTAAGAAGCAGGCAAAACCTATTAAACCGATCCCTCTTCAACTTTGTTACAATTACCAAAAACTGTAATAATGGAGTGTGCAATATTGTAGTAAGTGTTATCGAGAGATGGTATATCTGGCCCGTTCCCCTTTTGGAATATGCCGATAGGAATATTAATATTTGGTGGGAAAATAAAGACTGGAGCAGGATTAATTTTGGTGTTGACCTTAGGGTAGAGAATTTCCGTGGCAGGATGGAAACCCTCAATATTATTATTAAAGGTGGGTACGACCAAATGTATAAATTAAAATGGCAAATACCCTACTTAACAAAAAACCAGATATTTGGAATGGGATTTGAAGGTGGTTACCAATTAAACCATGAAATAGCCTATGCTTCTGAGGACAATAGATATCTGTATTATAAAACTGAAGATGGCTATGCACGAAAACAGGGCTTTGCTTCAGCAAACCTTACCTTTAGGCCAAAGTTTAACTTTTTGCATCAAATTGGGTTAGGGTTTAACCACATAAATATTGCTGATTCAATATTATTTTATAACCCTAATTATACTTATGGTGAAACAGAATACAATTTCTTCACCATAAATTATTCATACAAACATGATTTCAGAGACTACAAACCTTATCCCCTTAAAGGATATTATTTCGATATTCAAATTTTGAAAATTGGTCTTGGAATACTTTCTAAAGAAGTAAATGAATTTTCATTCAGAGTTAATATCGACCATTATTTTAATATTTGGAAGCGAATCAATTTTGCTTATGGCCTTAGTGGTGGAGTTACTTTTACCGATAATTTTCAACCATATTTTCTTGCAGGAGGTATAGGGCTCTACGGTTTTGATGTTCGTGGATATGAATTATACTTGATTAATGGCCAAAATACCGGATTATTAAAAACTAACCTTAAGTTTACACTAATCCCCAAAACTAACGTTGATATCAAGTGGATAAAAACAGAAAAATTCGGTAAATTGTTTTACGCACTTTTCGCCAATATCTTTTTTGATATGGGGTATTCCCAGGATAAATATTGGTACGAAAACAATCCACTGAACAACCAACTACTTTGGGGAACCGGTGTTGGTATTGATTTTGTCACATATTACGATATGGTGTTAAGAATGGAATATACATTAAACAAGCAAGGTAGAACGGGATTTTACATTTCGATGGTTGCACCAATTTAATACAACACTAATTTAAAGATAAAAAAAAGGCTACCCGCAAGGATAGCCTTTAAAATATAATGAATAATTGTTAGTCAATATCCCATGTACTACCGCTGTTAAGCAAGTCATCAACATTTTTTAATGGAGATATCTGCTTTTCATGCTCAACAGATGCCCAAACTGAGTCTTCAATTGTTGGTGCTTTTACAGAGCGAATAACACCCATGGCAGCTGGTAATTCTGGTGGTGCCATATTTGCAAGCATTATATGAATTCCTGAATCCTCGGTTGTTGGATCATGTACCATTAAATCACTTTCAGTAATCCCATTTTCTCCAATAGTAACTGATTTGAGTTGTGCACCATCTAAAATAATCCCTTTGTCTTTTTCCTTACCATAAATCATTGGTTGGCCAGCCTCAAGAAAAATCTGATTATCTTCTTTCGTATCTCTACCGGTGATCAAACCATGAACCTTATTATTGAAAATAACACAATTAGCCAGTATTTCAACAATGGATGCTCCATGATGTTCAGATGCTTCCTTGAAAATTCTGGTCATCATTTTTATGTTGGTATCAACAACTCTTGCAAAGAATTTACCCCTTGCTCCCATTACCAGTTCACCTGGGTTAAATGGTGTTTCAAACGAACCTTGTGGTGATGTTTTTGTTTTAGAACCTTTAGGAGTAGTTGGTGAATATTGCCCCTTTGTAAGTCCATAAATTTTATTGTTGAACAATAAAATATTTACGTCAGGATTACGACGAGCAACATGAATAAAATGATTTCCTCCAATTGCCATTGAATCACCATCACCGGTAATCATCCAAACACTAAGTTTAGGATTTGCAATTTTAATGCCTGTAGCCAGTGCCGCTGCACGGCCATGAATACCATGAATACCATATGTGTTCATATAGTATGGAAATCTCGATGAACATCCTATACCTGAAACAACAACAAAATCCTCCTTTGGAATACCCAACTCAGGAAAAACATTTTCAACTGATTTTAAAATTGCATGATCACCACAACCGGGGCACCATTTCACCATCTGATCGCTTTCAAAGTCTTTTTTCGTTAGAACCAGTTTGGCAGTATCTATAATATTTTCCATTTTTATTATTCGTTAATAAGAGTAATAAATTCTTTTTTCAGTTCGGCAACAGTAAATGGCAATCCCTGAATTTTGTTATATTGTCCGTAATCATACTTAGGAAACTTCATACGCAGATAGTTTACAAACTGTCCCATATTAATTTCACAAACCAGAATTTTCTTGTATTTGCTCAATATGTCCTCAGTATTCTTTGGAAAAGGCATAATATGTTTGAAATGAGTGAATGCAATTGAATACCCTTCTTTCAACAACTGTTCAACAGCCGTTAACATAACACCATAAGTGCCTCCCCAACTTACTACTAAAATATCAGCATTTTCATCACCTTCAACTGTTTGGCTGGAAATAAAATCTGCAACTCTTTCAACTTTTTCTTGTCTTAGTTCGCTCATCAGTTGATGATTTTCAGGATTATGAGAAACATTTCCTGAAATATTTTCTTTTTCCAAGCCACCAATCCTATGTCGTAAACCTTCTGTTCCTGGGATTGCCCATGGTCGGCTTAATTTTTTACTGTCGCGGGCATATGGTTTATAATCGGCATCGTTAGCTTTAGCAATAGGTGGTTTAATCTTTGGCAAACTGTTAACCTTAGGAATTTTAAATACCTCTGAACCATTGGCCAATGAGCCATCGGTAAGAAGTATGACGGGGGTCATATGTTCGAGTGAAAGTTTCACGGCTTCAAATGCTGAATAAAAACAATCAGATGAACTACTTGCTGCCATAACAATTAATGGTGCTTCACCATTTCGTCCAAAAAGTGCCTGATATAAATCCGACTGCTCTGATTTTGTTGGTAAACCTGTTGAAGGACCACCACGCTGAACATTTACAACCACCAAAGGAAGTTCTGTCATTACAGCTAAACCAAGCGCTTCACTTTTTAACGAAAGCCCTGGCCCTGAAGTTGATGTAACGGGGAGTGCACCGGCAAAACTGGCACCAATAGTAGAAACAATACCGGCAATTTCATCCTCTGCCTGAAATGAAACAGCAGAAAACTGTTTGTGTTTTGCAAGTTCCTGAAGTATTTCTGTTGCAGGGGTAATAGGGTACGACCCAATAAACAACTTCAGCCCGGAGCGTTCGGCTGCAGCAAGCAATCCCCATGCAGTTGCAAGATTACCTGTTACATTCCTATATCTCCCTTTATTCAGCTTAGCTGGTGCTATTTTAAAGGTATTCGTAAACGCTTCTATGGTATCGGCAAAATTATAACCTGCTTTTAAAACAAGTTTATTTGACTCCACTATAAGTGGCTTGGTCTTAAATTTGTTTTCAAAAAAAGTAAACGTTTTCTCATACGAACGGTTGAACATATAGAAAATCATTCCAAGTGCAAACATATTCTTCGACTTTTGAGCCGACTTATTGTCAATATCCAGTTCGCTAACTGCCGCTTTTGTAAGAGTAGCTATGGGGGCATTTACCACCAGATGGCCATTTAATGTGCCATCGGTAAGTGGATTATTTTCGTAGCCTGCCTTTATAATATTCTTTTCAGTAAAAGCATCGTTATCAACAATAATAACGGCATCATTAGTCATCCAGTTCTTATTTGCCTTCAAAGAAGCAGGATTCATTGCCACAAGAACATCTGCCTGATCTCCAGAAGTATGTATGTCATTACTACCAAAATGAATCTGAAACCCAGATACTCCGGATACAGTTCCTTGAGGTGCCCTTATTTCGGAAGGATAATCAGGGAACGTTGCAAAATCATTTCCTGCAAAAGCTGTTGAATCGGAGAACAAACTTCCCGTCAACTGCATCCCATCGCCAGAATCGCCGGCAAACCTGATGACTGCTTTTTCTAGTTCAATAACTTTATTTTTACTATCGGTCATAATTATTATTTATTCGAGCAAAAGTAAAGCAATATTTAAAGTATTGACTATTGTTTATTGCTTTTTTTTCACAAGAACTTCTTAATAAAAGCCAATACAATATTTTATATATTTACCTGATCTACTACCTTTTAGAAGTACAGATATATTTTACTGACATATATAGATGGCTTAATTATAATTAGTCTAAATTTCACATAAGGAAAAACTATTCCCAAACACTTCTAAAAACAGTTTTTTTGCACAAAAAAAAATATTTTATCTTTTATACGGCTAATTCACATAATCTATATATTTGCAGATTATTTTGAATTTAAAAACAATTTATTATGGCTTACAAAATTAATGATGACTGTACTGCTTGTGGTACTTGCATTGACGAATGCCCTGTTGAGGCAATCTCAGAAGGTGATATCTATGTTATTGATCCTGATCTTTGTACTGATTGTGGTGCTTGCGCAGACGTTTGCCCTGTAGAGGCAATTCATCCTGAATAATAGGATACAATAAAATTTAAACCCGACCTATTTTTATAATTGGCCGGGTTTTTTTATGCTCCAAAAACATATTTAAAATCAATCTAAATAAGTCGGGTTCTTTTTATACCTTTGACAAAAATATCTTATTTCTAATAAATGGATAATTACGACTTTGTAAATAATACAGACCCCAAAGTAATCAACCAGTATTACCAGAAATTTAAAGAAGATCCTTCATCAGTTGATAAAGGCTGGCAGAGTTTTTTTGCAGGTTTTGATTTTGGTCAAAAAGAGTATAGCATAAAACCTACAACTCAAGGAAATATTAATTCCGACGAGTTCAAAATAATTAACCTGATAAATGATTACAGACGAAGGGGGCATCTGTTTACACTTACTAATCCTGTTAGAAAACGACGGGAATACAAACCCGATCTGAGCATTGCTAACTATGGCTTGCTTGATTCTGACCTTGACAAAAGATTTGAAGCAGGAAAAGAGATTGGTCTTGGTAAAGCCAAACTTAGCGACATAATTTCTTTCCTAAACCAAACCTACTGCAGTTCGATAGGGGTAGAATATTTGTTTATCAGAGATCTAGAAATTGTTAATTGGTTAAAACAAAAAATAGAAAAAACCAGAAATACTCCAAACTATGATGTAGAAATAAAAAAGTACATCCTCCAAAAACTTATGAGGGCAGTGTTTTTTGAAAAATTCCTTCAGAAAAAATTCCCGGGACAAAAACGTTTTTCGCTTGAAGGTGCTGAAGCCCTTATACCTGCTCTTGATGCAGTAATGGAAAAAGGTAGTGAACTTGGAATTGAGGAATTTATTATTGGAATGCCACATCGCGGAAGGCTGAATGTTCTGGCAAATATTTTACGTAAACCCTATGAGGATATTTTTCATGAATTTGAAGGGGTTGATTATGGCGATGAAGGAATTCTGGGTGATGTTAAATATCACCTGGGCTATTCAGTTAACAGAAAAGCGAGTAATGGCAATGATGTAAAAATGACCCTTGCCCCAAATCCTTCGCACCTCGAAGCTGTAAATCCAGTGGTAGAAGGGATTACCCGCTCAAAGATAGATGATATTTACAAAGGTGATGCAAACAAAATAGTTCCAATTATTATTCATGGTGATGCTTCAATAGCCGGACAAGGTGTTGTTTATGAGGTAATTCAGATGCAAGACCTTAAAGGCTATTCTACAGGAGGAACAATACATTTAGTTGTAAACAATCAGGTTGGTTTTACAACAGATTACCTTGATGCCCGATCGAGTACTTATTGCACCGATGTGGCAAAAACAACCTTATCGCCGGTTTTTCATGTTAATGGCGATGACGCAGAAGCAGTAGCCTACAGCGTTCAGTTGGCAATGGAGTTTAGAAATAAATTCCATAAAGATGTTTTTATCGATATTTTATGTTATCGCAAATATGGTCATAATGAGGGTGATGAACCCCGATTTACCCAACCATTATTGTATAAAGAAATAGCAAAACATCCAGACCCTTATAAAATTTATAAGAACAAACTTGTTACGGAAGGATTTATTGAAACAGAACATTGTAATGTTGAAGAAAAATTGCAAAACGATAAACTTGAAGAAAACCTAAAAGCAGCAAAAACACATCAAAAAACTACCATTGATAGTTTTCTGGGACAAACCTGGAAAAAAATAAGAAGGGCTACTAAGGATGATTTTTTAAAGTCGCCAAAAACAGCAATTACAAAAAAGCAATTATTTGATATTTCCGAAAAAATAACAAGCCTTCCTGACAACAAAGAGTTTTTTAATAAAACTGTTCGACTTCAAAACCAAAGACGTAAAATGGTAGAGGAGAAAGGAACTCTCGATTGGGCTATGGGCGAATTATTGGCCTATGGCAGTTTACTGGAAGAGGGTGTCCCCGTAAGGTTAAGTGGACAGGACGTTGAAAGAGGGACTTTCTCGCACCGCCACGCTGTGTTGCATGTGGAAAATACAGTTGAGAAATATGTTCCTTTAAATAATATCAGCACTAATCAGGAAAAATTTGAGGTTTTTAATTCCTCACTTTCTGAATACGGTGTGCTCGGTTTTGAATATGGTTACTCGCTCGCCTCACCTTATACTTTAACAATTTGGGAAGCACAGTTTGGTGATTTTGCAAATACAGCCCAAGTAATTTTTGACCAATTTTTAAGTAGTGCCGAAGACAAGTGGAATGTTATGAACGATCTTGTTGTCCTTCTCCCCCACGGCTTTGAAGGGCAAGGGCCGGAACACTCCAGTGCAAGAATTGAAAGATACCTAACTCTGTGCGCCGAAAATAATATGCAAATTGTGAATTGTACCACACCAGCAAATTTTTTCCATGTATTAAGAAGGCAGTTGAAAAGAGATTTCCGCAAACCATTAATTATATTTACTCCTAAAAGTTTGTTGAGGCATCCAAAATGTGTTTCGCCAATATCTGGTTTTACCAAGGATGGTTTCCAGGAATTAATTGATGATGAATTTATTATTAAAGACAAGATTACAAGGCTAGCATTTTGTAGTGGTAAAGTTTATTACGATTTGCTTGCCGAAAGGGAAAAATTGAATAATGAGAGTGTGGCTTTGATAAGGATTGAGCAATTATATCCATTTCCTAAAGATCAGATTCTTAAAATAATCTCTAAATATAAAAATGCAAGTTCCTTAATGTGGGTTCAGGAAGAACCAGCAAACATGGGGCCCTACGATTTCTTTAGAAAGCAGTTTGAAGATGATAATGTTCATTTTCAACTGGTTGCCCGTCCGGCAAGTGGTAGTCCGGCAACCGGTAGTTCTAAATTTCATACTTTACGATATCAAAAAATTGTTGATAAAGTATTTAATGTTTGCGATTGCCCTTATCTTCAGGATGATTGTAAGATGGCCTGTATTGGCAACAAATGGGTCTCTTTTGAAAAAGAACTGAAAAAATATAAAATGGAGAAAATGGAAAGTAGTTTTCATAGTGGGGTGAAGCCTTTGAAGTAAGAAGTACTTAGAGTAATTGGAGTGCCTAGAGTACTTAAAAAAAACTTAGAGTGCCTAGAGTTTTAAAACAAAGATTAAAGAAAAAAAGAACACTATTATTTTCACCAAGATAAGGTTAGAACTGAAAAAATAAATTATTTACAAAAACCTAAGTACTTTATGCACACTAAGTACTCTAGGCATTTTAAGTACTTAACAATGAAAGTAGAAATAAAAGTACCAAGTCCGGGAGAATCGATAAACGAAGTTCAAATAGCAACATGGCTGGTTGAAAATGGCGAATATGTTGAGAGGGATCAGGATATTGTGGAAGTTGATTCTGACAAGGCAACCTTAACTATTCCGGCTACAGAAAGTGGAGAAATTGAACTTAAGGTTGAAGAAGGGGAAACAATTGAAGTAGGTACTGTAATTGCTGTTGTTGATACTTCGGTGAAAGGTACACCTAAAAAGAAAGAAGAAAAAACTGATGAGTTACAACCAGTTTCAACTGGTGGATCACAACAGCCTTCGAATGAGTTACCACCTGCATCAGTTGATGGAAAAAAAGAAAACACATCATCAAAATACGATGCAACAGTTTCACCCCTGGCGCGAAAATTAATGGAAGAGGAAAACATCTCAGAAACTGAACTAATCGAGTTTTTTAAAAATTACCGCATTGGTAAAAAAGATGTTGAGTTTTTTGAAGAACACAAATCAGAGGTTTCAAAACCACAAAATATCCAATCTTCAACATGGACAGGCGGCAGGGAAATAAACCACAATAAAATGACGATGTTGCGCAAAAAACTTTCGCAACGTTTAGTCTCGGTAAAAAATGAAACTGCCATGCTCACTACTTTCAACGAGGTGAACATGAGCCCAATAATGGAGATTCGCAAAAAGTATAAAGAAATTTTTAAAGAAAAATATAGTGTTGGCTTGGGTTTTATGTCATTTTTTACAAAAGCAATTACCGAAGCCATGGCACATTTTCCAGCAATAAACTCTCAACTTGATGGTGATGAAATTATAGGTTTCAACTATGTTGACATTGCCATTGCCGTTAGTGCCCCCAAGGGGTTAATGGTTCCTGTAATTAGAAATGCAGAAATGCTTAGCCTTGCTGAAATTGAAAAAGAAATTAAGCGACTTGCCACCAAAGCCCGCGATGGTAAACTCACACTTGATGAGATGCAAGGTGGAACATTTACAATTACCAATGGTGGTGTTTTTGGCTCCATGCTTTCCACACCAATAATCAATCCACCACAAAGTGCAATTTTAGGTATGCATAATATTGTTGAAAGGCCAATTGCCATTAACGGTAAAGTTGAAATCCATCCAATAATGTATTTGGCAATGTCATACGACCACCGTATTATCGATGGCAGCACCTCGGTAGGTTTTCTAGTTAAGGTAAAAGAAATGCTGGAAAATCCTGAAAGGATGATGTTTGGGGGAAATAGTGCAGTTGAGACTTTGCTGGGAATTTAAACCTACAAGTCAACGGGTGAATCTTACACATCGCAAACATTCACCCGGTGACTTTTAGCAGGTGAATACTTCGGAAGGGTAAACATTCACCCTTTGACTCTTTAAGCATTTATTGTTTCACCCACTTACCGCTTTCAAATAGACCTTGCCGGTTATGGATTTTATAAACATAAGTTCCCTGTGGGAGAAAAGAAGTAGAAATCTGTTTCCACTTGCCCTCGATATTTTCTTTTAAAACCAAATTGCCGTTCATATCAAAAAGTTCAAATGTGCTTTGGGGGTATTGCGCCGCTATCCGTACACGAAGAAACTCTGTGCCGGGATTAGGGAATACAATTGCTTCGTGCATTTGTATTTTAGGCTTGCCAGGTATGCTTGTTAGCAGGCCTTCGCTATTAAGTTTTAGTATGAAGATATCACGTTCTTCCTTATCTGTGTTTTTATAATCATACCTATCGCCAATTGCAATGCAACCACCGTCTTGTGTTGCCTTTAGTTTTGTCATTACATAATATGCATCACCACCATAAAACCTTTCCCATCTAATATTAAGTAGGCTATCGGTTTGTAAAATGAAGAACCAAGAAGGGAATTCCATAAAGGGAAACCCGGTATAGTGCTTTGTACCTCCCATAAATATAGAGTCTTTATTATTGAAATCAAGACCACCATACTCAGCAGGATAATTGTTTGTATCAGGAGTTGTAATATAATTGAAAAGACTATTAGTGGAATCCAATGGATAATAATGCTTAACAAAGCCTACATCATCTGGCCCTAAATACCAATCACTTCCTACCAAATAAAATGACGTATCACTATCCCACTTAATCCCATAACTTGCGTTCAATTCATGTGATACCCTGCCATATTGTCCAGTAGGCTGAAACATAGAATCCAAAAGTAATATTCTATCATTTGCAGTAGTAAACCAATATTTATTCGTATCCAGTTGTTTTATATCCTCACCATAATAAAACAAATCCAAATTTATTACTAACTTGATGCTATCGAATTCGTTATTGACCCTAAGCAGCAGAGTGTTCATATAGAATTCAGAAGCAAACATTACATAACTAACAAATATAAAATCATCATTGAAACCCCTTCTGGTTTTTAAATGTTGGAAGCCATAAGTTGCTGGTAAGGTTATGTTATTTGAATAAATGGTTTCTAATTCCCTAGAGAGTTTAGTTAATTCAATTTTGCTACTTAAATGGGGGCGGTTAAAGTCGGTTGATGAGTAACCCGTAACATCAATGTTTCCTAAATCATCAAAAAAGATATTGTAGTATTCCAAACTTTCATTGGAGTTGTAATGTGTGATCGAATCAAGTACATTACCCATATTGTTTGATGTTATTACAAAACCGTTTGTTTTATACTTAAATTGACCAGAATTAGCGTTATAACCAACAAAATAAAAATTGCCTAGATTATCCTCAACTACATCCTTTATGGATTCATCCAATGGTGTCGAAATAATTTTTGAGAAGGTGGTGTTTTGTGCATGGACTTGATTGATCAATAAAACAACAATAAAACTGGCAAGTATAATTTGTTTTTTCATTTTTCTACATTTAGTATCTGCTTAGAGATGCAGCACGTCTCTAAGCAGATAGAAGTTACTCTGTAATCATAAAGTATGGTTTTGCATAGGTGATTTTATATTCATGTGCATATAAACCACCAACATACACTCCATCCTCAATCTCAATGCTTATGAACTCCTTGTCCTCCGGCCTTGCACCTTCGCCATTCTCTTCATCAATAACAATATCCCAAATGCTGTTGTCATTTGCAAGGTTATTGTAATTATAAATAAGTGAATGGGCTCCCTCAAGCCTATACGTTAATTCAGCATCTTGCATACAGTAATCATCGTCAGTATCTTCAAAGATATAATAATCATTATCTGTACTAGTGCAATTCAAACGTGTAATTTCAACCGTTTCATAATCAGTATAGCCATCTGCACCTGTATTTACCTGCACAGCTGGATGGTTAAGCCTATACTGCAATTCATCAGAAGCATCGGAATCATCATCTAGTGGACTACTGTTGCAACTTCCCTGATTAAATCCCCAAATCCAGTCGTCATCCACACCAAATGGCGTGTACCAACCAAGAACAAGATTAAACCCATAACCATTGGTAGCCTGAACATAGGCAGTATTGCCAATTATTTCAGTAAGTTCAACATCACAAAAAACAAGGAATTTCATGCTTGCATTAATTTGCGATAGGTGGTAGTCAACCGAGTCGAGCATCAACTGGTAAACTTCTTGAATATCCCTTTCTATTGCAATACTATCGCCATCAACGTGAAGAGTGTAAAAGGATTCAACAGTAATAAAATCCCTTGAAGAAGAATCGGGATAGGCATTTTCGTAACTGATAAGTGCCTCAAGGTTCCAAACAGCAGTGTCAATGTGCATATCTCCACCCGACTTCATACTACTATTCATCTTTCCTTTGAAATCCATAATCCTGTCCATAATTTGTTGTGAGAATGAAGCCTCAGTGGGTTCTCCCCCCTTTAAATCAATATTCTTTTCCTTTTTACAGGAACTAAAACTAATTGCCAAAACAATGGCAATTGATAAGATAAGTTTAAAATTTTTCATTTCGTAAAAATTTATTTGTTAATACTTTAGTAAATTAGCGAATGTAAAAACCGAGGTGGCAAACCGGGCTGTGTAAATCTCGCTGGTATTTATCTTATCTTTGCCGCTTAACCTCCTTTCTTAATAGTATGTTCATAATTAGCGTTGTGTCATTTATTATTTAAGGGGGCTTTTTTTCTGTCAAATTATCCAAACTGGAATGCCCTTATAATCTTATATAAAACCTAAATATTTTGCTATTGCCATGCTTCTGTTTGTGTCTTTAGGTTTGGTTGTCCCAAATGTAAACCAAATATCAATACAATTTACATAAGGTTAACGACCCATCGCTTTCAAATAGGATTTTCTATTGATTTTATTATAAGGGGGGGGGGTGAATGTCAATATGTTATCATTTAATTTAGAATGATTACAAAAGTGGTTTTTAATAGTTTTTTGGCTGTTTTCAGGGATACAAAAAGTGGGTGTTTTTGATGAGTTTTTTTGCTTTTCATGCTATTAAAATATTCACATCAGTCAACGGGTGAATACTGTAAGCGTGCAAATATATATCCGGTGACTTATCGCAGGAAATGAATACTGCAAAACAAAAAGATTCTCCCCGTGACTCTTTAAAATCCTTAACTTTGCCGTAAACAAATTTGTAATGGCAACACAAACAGATTTTTTGGTAATTGGTTCAGGAATGGCCGGTTTAATCTATGCCCTTAAAGTTGCTGAACATGGCAAGGTTATCATACTTTCAAAAACAAGCCTTGTAGAAACAGCCACAAGTTATGCCCAGGGCGGAATTGCAGCAGTAATGTATTCGCCCGACTCATACGAAAAACATATTTCTGACACCATAAAAGCAGGAGCAGGTTTAAACGATGAAGAAATTGTAAGACTCACAATTACAGAATCTGCCGAGAGGATTAAGGAACTTATTGAGTGGGGTACAAATTTTGACAAAGAAAAATCTGGAAAATACAGTTTAGCAAAAGAAGGAGGTCATTCGGAGTTCAGGGTTTTACACCACAAAGACAATACTGGTTTTGAAATTCAAAGGGCATTGAGCGAAAAGGCAAAAAAGCATCCAAATATTAATGTTTTGGAAAACTATTTTTCCATCGACCTGATTACACAACACCATTTGGGAGAAGATTTAAATCGTGTTAATGGAAAACTTGAATGCTACGGAGCCTACGTTTTAAACAATAAAAAAAACAAAATAGAAACTTTTCTTGCACGGAAAACAATGGTTGCCGCCGGCGGAATGGGGAATATTTATCAAACAACTACAAATCCAATAATTGCAACAGGCGATGGAATAGCCATGGCTTACCGGGCAAAAGCAGATGTAGAGAAACTTGAATTTGTGCAGTTTCACCCTACTTCACTTTATAACCCAGGTGAAAAACCATCCTTTCTGATTACCGAGGCCATGCGCGGAGCAGGTGCGGTACTTAAAACTAAAAAAGGAGAAGAGTTTATGCATAAGTACCATAAACTAAAATCATTGGCTCCACGCGATATTGTTGCCAGGGCAATTGATAATGAGATGAAAATTTCGGGTGATGAATTTGTTTATCTCGACCCTTCCGCAATTAGCGAAACTGAGATAATGAACCATTTTCCAACTATTTATGCAAAATGCCTTAAAATTGGAATTGATATTACTAAGGATTTGATTCCTGTGGTGCCTGCCGCACATTATTCTTGTGGTGGAATTAAGACTGACGAATATGGCAGAACAAGCATAAAAAATCTTTATGCCTCTGGCGAAGTAGCAAGTACAGGACTGCATGGCGCCAACCGTTTGGCATCGAACTCATTACTCGAAGCAGCGGTATTTTCAAACCGGGCAGCCGAAGATGCAATTTCAGATTTTAAGAATATTAGTATTGAAAATGAAATTCCAAACTGGGATTCAGAAGGCACAGTACACAACGAAGAAATGATTTTAATTACCCAATCGCGTAAAGAATTACAATCGATTATGAGTAATTATGTTGGGATAGTACGGTCAAATATCAGGCTTAAAAGAGCCCACGACAGACTTGCAATTATTTATAAGGAAACAGAAGAATTATACGATAAATCGATAATTTCAGAAGAGATTTGTGAATTGAGAAATATGATTAATGTTGCCTACTTAATTATTAAAATGGCCAATAAACGCAAAGAAAGTATCGGTCTGCATTATTCCATTGATTATGAATGAAAATCCTCCTTCGCCAAGGCTACGGAGGACAAGTGGAGGGGTGGAATGTTGAAGTAATGCATATCGAAACCAACAAATAACCAGTAACCAGTAACTAGTAACTAGTAACGATTAAAAAATATGCCACTAATAAAATCAGTAAAAGGGATAAAGCCCAAATGGGGTAAAAACTGTTTCATTACAGACAATGCTACATTAACGGGTGATGTTGTAATGGGCAACGATTGTAGCGTTTGGTTTAATGCGGTTGTGCGTGGCGATGTGCATTCCATCAGGATTGGAAATAACGTAAATATTCAGGATGGGGTAGTAATACATTGCACTTACCAAAAAGCACCCGTAGAAATTGGAAACAATGTTTCAATTGCACATTCAGCAATAATTCATGGCTGCACAATCCGCGATAATGTATTAATTGGAATGGGGGCTATTTTGATGGATGGTGTGGTAGTTGAAAGCAACTCAGTAATTGCTGCCGGAGCTGTGGTTTCTAAAAATTCTATTGTAAATTCAGGAAGTGTTTGGGCTGGAATTCCGGCGAAAAAAATAAAAGAAATGGATGAAAATTTATTGAAGGGAGAAGTTCACCGAATATCAAATAATTATAATATGTATGCCAGTTGGTACGATGATTAAAACCAATAATTCAAAAAAAAAGCCCTGCAAAATTGCAGGGCTTTTTTTTATCAATTGAAATCCTATAAGATTCCTATTTTCTTTTTTACCAATGGTAAAATATCATCACCATTTTCAAAGAATAAAAGAGCACCGGTTCCCACATCAAAAATATAAGTGTAACCATTTTCTTTAGCAACTTCAGTAATTGCATTTCTAACTTTTTCAATCAACGGATTGAAAAGTTCTGCCTGCTTAGCTGCTAAATCCTGATCGGCTGAAGCCTGAAAAGCCTGAATACGTCCCTGAAGGTCAGTAATCTCTTTTTCTTTAGTTTGACGAATAAGGTCAGACATTGTTGGCAGATTATTTTGATATTCTGTAACCTTTGTTTGGTACTCCATGGCCATAGAATTCATTTGTTGGTCAAGGTAATCGGCATAAGCCTTTAATTCATTTTGTAATGAATCAGTTTCTGGCATTAAGCCTAAAATTTCGTTTGAATCAATATGTCCAAACTTTGCTGATTGACTGTAACCAAATCCTGAAATCAGCATTACTAGTGATAAAAGTAAAATTCCTTTTTTTATTGCTCTCATTTCTATTAATTATGTTGTGTCTATTATGTTCAAATAATGAGGCGCAAATGTATAAAAAAAACTACCTCACAAACTCGATTGTAATTTTGAATGGTAAATATTAAGATTTATTAAGAAATCACTTGCTCAATTGAATAAAGGATTTTTGAGTTGTAAAGGAAATATCTACAAATATGACCCTCAACAAAGTACAATCACAGATATTTATTTTTTCCTTTGGTCGCGTTTTACTGTCTGCATAACTGTGCCAACCTCATCAAGTACATCATCGCTAATATCGTGCTTTGGTGCCCCATATAATAATTGAGTTCCTCCTGATTTATCAAAGATAAAACCTAAATTTTTTGTTTGTGCAATCGATTCAATAGCATTAAACACTTTTTCCTGTATTGGTTGAATAAGTTCCTGACGCTTCTTAAATAACTGTCCCTCAGGCGAGAAGTATTTTTTTTGTAAATCTTTTACTTCTTTTTCTTTTTTAATTATTGCGTCTTCCTTTTTCTTTTTAATATCTGCAGGAAGCAGTACTGCCTCAGCCTGATAATCTTTATACATTTCTTCAACTTCCCTGTACTTAGTTTCAATTTCCTTTTGCCATTTCTTTGATATCTCATCCAGTTCATCCTGGGCATCCTGATACTCAGGAATATTATCTAAAATATACTGTGTATCGACAAACGCATATTTCTGTGCATTGACAGATGATGGAATTGCAAAAATCATCACTAATGTAAAACTAATGATTGCTAATGATTGGAAAATTCTTTTATTCATTTCTTTAAGTTTTTAGTTTCATTGAAGAAAAACAAAAATCTTGCCAGTATTTTAATCAAGCGATTGGTTCATTGAAAAATGGAAATGACCTCTGTTCGCTGAAGGTATTCCTGGAATAGGATCAAAACCATAAGCCCAGTCAAGTCCCAGCATACCAAACATAGGTAAGAACACCCTTAAACCAACTCCGGCAGCCCTTTTCAAATTAAATGGGTCGAAGTTATAAGAACCAAGCCATGAGTTTCCTGCCTCAAAAAATACTTGTCCGTAAATTGTTGAACTTGGATTTAAGGAAATTGGATAACGTAACTCAAGAGTGTATCTGGTAAAAACCGTACCTCCAATATTTTTATCTTTATAATAAAGCGGAGTAATCGATTCGTTGGTATAACCACGCATACCAATAATCTCCCTGCCATCAAAATTATTCATGCCCGACAATCCATCGCCACCAAGATAAAATCTTTCAAATGGTGTTGTTCCAACATCAGAATTATAATACCCTAAATAGCCAAATCTAAATTTAGTAGCAAGTACCAGTTTATCAAGCAGTTCAAAATACCAATAGGCCTTTGCTTTCCATTTATGATATTCTATCCATTTATATTTTTCATTATCTCCCAATTGCGAATAATCTCTATCGCTAAACAGGGAGTAAGGTGGTGTTAACTCCAATCCAAGCGAAATATCAGATCCCGACCTTGGATAAATTGGTTGACTAATTGAATTTCTACCAAGATTAATCTCGTAGTTTATATTATGGTATGTACCTGTACCTTCTCCAATAGGAAATATTGTACTATAATTATGGAGTTTATAGCGCTGGAAATTCACACCTTGATAAAGTGTGAAAAAGTCATCGGGCCATGTTAGTCTTTTACCAATACCAACCGTTACTCCATCGATAATAAATGATGCAAAATTTGTGTCAGACTTGGGTAGTCTATTTGTGTAGAGCGAGTGGAAATACGAAACTGTAAGGGCATTTGGTTTCTTGCCTCCCAACCAAGGTTCGGTAAATGAAACGCTCCAACTCATATAATCTCTTCCGTAGGTTTGAAACCTCAGTGCAAGTTTTTGTCCATCGCCTGATGGAATTGGTCGCCATGCATCTTTCTTAAAAAAGTTGTTTAATGAAAAGTTATTAAATTTAAGGCCAACTGTACCCATTATCCTACCGTAGCCCCAACCACCTGAGAGTTCAATCTGGTCTGCCGAAGTTTCCTCAACCACATATTCTACATCAACAGTTCCTTCGGCGGCATTCGGTTTTACATCGGGCTGAATAGTTTCAGCATTAAAATACTGAAGGTTTGCAAGTTCACGTGTACTTCTAATAATATCTGACCTGCTGAAAAGCTGTCCCGGAATTGTCCTCAACTCACGGATTACAACATGGTCATTTGTCTTTTCATTTCCTTTAATTGTAACCTTGTTTATTCTAGCCTGTTTCCCTTCAAAAATTCTAATCTCAAGATCAATTGAATCATTACCTACATACACCTCAACAGGCACTGCACTAAAAAACAAGTATCCGTTGTCCATATACAACGAAGAAATATCAAAGCCCATTGGGTTGTAACTAATATTGGTTTCCAATAGTTCTTTATTGTAAACATCACCTTTTCGAATTCCAAGTATTCTTGTGAGAAATTCTGAAGTATAAATTGTATTTCCTATCCAATCAATTTTTCTGAAATAATATTTGCCACCTTCTTCAAGTTTGATGTCAATACCAATATTTGAATTATTGATTTTGTAAACTGAGTCACTAATAATATGAGCATCGCGATAGCCCATTTTATTGTATTTCTGCACAATCAAGTTCAGGTCATCCTGAAAACTAGCCTCAATAAATTTTGAGCTTTTCATAATGTTTACCTGAAAGTTTCTGGAACCGTAGTTTGCAATATCATCCTGCACCTTATCAAACTGAAAAGTAACAATATCCAATAATACGTCAATAAGTAAGAACCCAAATGGATTAAGAGGGTTAAATGTTCCTCTTTCCTTGGTTTCTTTCATTGTGGAAGATAATTTGGCATCAGTTAATACTTCGTTTCCTAGAAAATTTATTTGGCCTATTTTCACCTTCTTATTCTTTTTTATGAAAATAGTTAGGTCTTCAAAATTATCAACTTTTTTATTGGACTTTTCCTTTATAGTAATATCGGCATTTAAAAAACCTTTTGAGGCATAATGTTCCTCAATAATATTTATTGTTCTAATCAATAAATGGTCAGTAACTACATCTCCTCTTGAAAGGTTTATTTTTTCTCTAATATCGTCAGCTTCTGCTTTTCTAATTCCATCAAACGAAAACTTACTAAGGCGGGGTCTTTCTTTTAGGTTAATGTCGAGAAATATTTTATTACCTTGTATTTTAGTTGCTGTAATTCTTATACTTTCAAAAAGACCTTGATCCCATAACTTTCTAATTGCACCTGTAACAGCATCGCCAGGTACCTTTATTTTGGTTCCCAGATCGAGTTGTGAAAGCATTATAATTACATTCTCATTTGCAAATTCTGCACCTGAAACAGTAATACCACCAATAATATATTCTGAAGGCCGTTCGTAGTTTATATTTGAAAGATCATCGCCAATATTAATTTGCGCATTTACCTCTTGAAAAACTAAAGTTAGTGATACAAAAAGTATAAACAGAATTATTTTTTTACCAAACTCTCTTATCATCCCTATTCTTCGTCTTTTAATTGCTCACTGGTCATCCCAAACCTTCTTTCTCTTGCTTGATAATCCAATATGGCTTCGTATAAATCCTCAGCACCAAATTCAGGCCATAATTTTGGTGTAAAATACAATTCAGAATATGCAATTTGCCATAAGAGGTAATTGCTTATCCTAAATTCCCCACTGGTCCTGATTAACAATTCAGGATCAGGTATCCCATTTGTGCTTAAGTGCTTGGCAAAATACTCCTCATCAATAACAATATTCTTTAATTCCTCTTTTGTATTCTCTGAAATAATTTTCCTTACAGCCTCAGTAATTTCCCACCTCGAACTATAACTCAAAGCTAGTGTAAGAGTCATACGGTTATTGTTGGCCGTTTGATTCATGGTATTGAGAAGTCGGGTATAATTTTCCTCAGGAAGACTTTTTAAATTGCCTATTGCATTTAAGCGGATATTATTTTTATTAAGTGTTGGTATTTCTTTTTCGATGGTTTCAACAAAAAGTCCCATTAAGGCATCAACCTCATCCTGAGGCCTGTTCCAGTTTTCTGTTGAAAAAGTATAAAGTGTAACGTATTTAACCCCTATTTCAGCAGCGATTTCAGCTATTTCGCGTACAGCATCTACTCCTTTATGATGTCCAAAGACCCTTCCTTCACCTTGCTTCAAAGCCCAACGCCCATTGCCATCCATAATAATGGCTATGTGTTTTGGAATTCTGGTCTTATCTAATTTTTCTTTCAGGCTCATCATCTAAAGTATAATCCTAGTAACTTGAAGTATTACATTTAGTTTTATCTTGAAGGTTAAATTTATAGGTTAAAGTTACACCTGTAAAATTATACCAATCATTTTTTGTCTTGTCCCCTCTTTGCATTCCAGCACTATGGCTTTGTGTTGGGTCGGCTATAACATCAGGATTATCAGCATAAGTAGTACTTACATCATCAATATAATCGGTTATAGTTTTTCGCATTCCCCATTCAAATGCCAAACCTATTCTGCTGTTAATACTGTATTTAAACCCAAAACCAAAAGGAAGTGCAAAACTGTAAAGATTATAAGGCTTTCGCTCATCGAAGCCTACATTCTGCCCTTCAGTGCCAAGTGGCTGCAAATCTACGCCATCAAGTGTTTGAGGCTTAAACATAAAATAGGAGAATCCGGCAAAAATATAAGGTGTAAAAAAACTTTTCTTACTTCCTGTGAAATAATCCCACCAATTAAATTCGGCAACTACTGAAATATCGTTTATTCTACTCTGAAAATTGAGTTCCCTATTCACAAAGGAATTAGTTTTAGCATCGTCACCCTTTACCTTTCCACGATAAAAAGAGCCTTTCACCGTCCAGCGGTTATTTATGTTATATCTTACAACTCCCCCGTAGGCAAATTGAATCTGGTTGAAATGCAAGGCAGGATTTAAGTCGCCAAGGTAGTATGAACCACCTCCAAAAGCACCAACCTCAAGAGTTTTCTGGGCGTTTGAGTTTAATGGTAGAACCAATAAAATGGCAGAAATAAAAACTAACTGTAAAAACCTAATAAGCATAAACCTTTTATAAAATTCTTCTTTACTGATTTTGACCGGCAAAAGTATCATTTTTTTCAAATCAATTAATGTTCACAAATTTTCATTTTTGATAAAAACTGTTAAATAACTAATTGCGGTTGTCAAAGCCCCACAATAGTTTATCTCTAATAGTTGAAAAGAAGTTTTGATTATTCATTTGAATAAGGCTCACCTCAAAATCATTTCTTGTAATAATCAATTCCTGATCTTTGTTAATCGACGATTGCCTTGAGTCCATGGTCATAAGATATTTTTCTTCTCTTCCTTCAATTTTTATCCTTATTTCACTACTGTCCTGAATAACGATGGGTCGTACAGTTAAATTGTGTGATGCTATTGGAGCAATAAGAAAATTTTGCGACCCGGGTGTAATAATTGGTCCGCCCACACTGAGTGAATAGGCTGTTGAGCCAGTTGGGGTTGAAACTATCAGTCCATCGCCCCAATATGAGTTTAAGAATTTGCCATCAACATAAACATGTATTGTTATTAATGAGGTGGTATTATTTCGGTAGAGAGTTATGTCGTTAAGGGCAAAATTGAGGTCGCCAAATATATTCTGGGGTTGTTGCAGTTTTAATAATGCTCTTTTTTCAACCGTATAATCGTTTTTCATAATGCTCTCAATGGACGTAGAAATTTCATTTTTTGAAATGCTCGACAGAAAACCCAACCTACCAAGGTTTATTCCAAGTATAGGAATTCCCGATCCTCGCACAAAAGGAACTGTGTCCAAAATTGTTCCATCACCACCTATTGAAATTAGCATTTTGCATGACAATTCCTTGTGATTGGTGAACAACCTCATATTTTGATCGACAGTTAAGTCAGAAGGCAACAACTCAAAATATGGTTTGTAAATGCATAATTCAGTATTATAATTATTTAACCTATCAAAAAGAATCTTCAAATACTCTTTGTGCTCAGGCGAATAACTCTTCCCAAATATTGCTATTCTCATTTTTTTTGGTTTTGAAAGAAGCAAAAATAAACTAAAATGAAATTATTCGCCTATTGCATCTTACAATAAATGTTAATTA
>JAOZNY010000392.1 GCA_029933565.1 Bacteroidales bacterium | reverse complement strand
TTAATCAATTTCAACCCCCTTGTCATAAAACACAACTTTTATTAATTCCCCTTCAGGATTATATATTTTTTCGGCACCTTGTTTAAGGTTGTTAGAATAAGGTACTTCTCTTTGAATATTACCATTTCCCCACCACGATTTCAGAATACCTGTTCCCTGGTCATAATTTCCGGAACCAACAATCTTTCCATAAACATCGTAATAAATCCACTTTCCATGAAAAAGTCCATTGTAATAGTTTCCTATCATTTGCCATTTACCATCAGAATACCATTTTTTTATCGTTCCATTTAAAGTGTCCTTCCTATAATTTTCCTCACTTATTTTAGTGCCAAATTCATCAAATGTTAATGCAATACCATCAAGCAAGCCCATTCGGTAAACCGCAACAGATTCTTCCTGTCCATTTTGGTAATACCTATACATAGTACTGTTTATCATGCCTTCAAAGTAAGTGAGTTCTTGCTGTTTCTCCCCATTCTCATAATACCATATTGCCTCACCATGCATTTCGCCATTCTTATAATTAATTATGGATTGCAGGTTTCCATTGTCCCAATAGGTTTCTTTTTGTTTGCTGGAGCAAGAAGAAATAATGCCAGTTAGCAGGATAAAAGAAAAAAAGAGAATTGTGATTTTTGATATTTTTACTGTCATACGTTTATAATTTGAGCCAAATAAGGCTTATAAGAATTGTTTTTATTTATTCTTCAGTTTTTATTTTGAAAGATTAAGATATATTTTTTTCCTTTTTAGGTTCTGATGTTTGATAATATTCCAGTTGATATTCTCAAAACTAGAATTATCGATAAAAGATTTGTTAAACAGCATATTTCCCGAAAGGCCCTTACTTTGAAAATATGGTAAGCAATTTATGAAGCTCTTATTGTGAAAATACAAAGCATTGGTAAAATACATTGTAATATCGTAGCCAGCAAAACCATATTTACCGGGATCGGTGGAGTATTGTTGTCTATATTCATAAATAAAATCCTGAACTTCATATTTTTCGTAATCAATAAATGAAGACTCAAAATCGATGGTGTTAAGATTATCCATTTGCTTAAAATCCATGTTTTCAAGCCGTTCCCACAAAGGAACACCAATAAGACTGATGTTTAACGAATCGCGAAATTCGTTTAGTTTATTCATAACATCCATTACAAAAGCCTTGTCGCGCTTATCGCTGGCATAAACAATTACAAGGTTCTTGCGGAATGCAGAGGCTTGGTTCATAAAGGAATCGAAGCCTTCAGCCGAATAGTTTATTGTTACCAATGAGTTATCGAAAACCGTACTGTCAGATAAATTCTCATTTAATTGGGCAGGGTTCATGGTTTTTCCCTCCATCTGATAATCCGGCAAAATGTCACCCTCTAGCCACTCTTCGTCACGCATAGCCACAAGCGTTGAATAATCATACAAATCCTTATTGCTGTGCTTAACAGATGGCTTTACAACTTCCTTTAAATAGTTCTCAAATACAATTACTTTATCGGCATCCCTATAGGAATTTTGAGTGATGAAAAACACTTTGGAGTTGGGGTGAAACTGTTTGATAATTTCTGCCACCAGCGGAATCTGAGTTTCTTCTGAAGGCATAATTTTTATTGTAGTTTTATACTGCTTCAAAATCTGGTTGCGATAGCTCAAGGGGTTAATAATCGGGATATTAAAATTACCAGCAAAAAGTGCTACCTGATCGAAACTTTGGTTATAGAAAGGACCAATTATTAAATCAACATATTTAAGTTCAGAGTTTTGCAGAACTTTTGTGGTTTTAGTCAGGCTTTTATCAACGTCATAAACTTTAAGGCTAATATTAATTCCTGCTCTTTTGAGAGAGTCGA
>JAOZNY010000391.1 GCA_029933565.1 Bacteroidales bacterium | reverse complement strand
TTGAAGGAATTCCAAAAGGTTTTTCGCAAAACAGCCAGGTCCAAGGTTTATCTACTCGATATTATTACAAAATACATACTGAAATCCAAGGGCAAGCAAATACGTCCTTTGTTTGTTATTTATAGTGCTGCACTTTTTGATAATGTGAGCCCTTCAACTTATAGGGCAGCAAGTTTGATTGAGTTGATGCATACCGCTACAGTTGTTCACGACGATGTTGTTGACGACAGTATGCAGAGACGGGGAAGGTTTTCAATTAATGCCCTTTGGAAAAATAAGGTGGCAGTTTTGGTTGGCGATTATCTTCTTTCGAGGGGATTGTTGCTGGCTTTGGAAAATAAAGATTACCAACTTCTCGAAATTGTTTCGAAGGCAGTAAAAGATATGAGCGAGGGTGAACTTTTACAAATTGAAAAGGCAAGGAAACTCGACATCGATGAAGAGGTTTATTATGAAATAATTCGACAAAAAACCGCATCACTTTTAGCAAGTTGTTTTGCTGCAGGTTCTGCCTCGGCGGAAGTTGATGAGGCTCAGGTGGAAAAAATGCACCGCATTGGCGAATTGGCTGGTTTGGCCTTTCAGATTAAAGACGACCTTTTCGATTTTCAGAAAACTAGTATTACCGGCAAGCCTACAGGAATAGACATTAAAGAAAAGAAAATGACCTTACCACTTATTTATCTTTTGAATAATTCGTCGGCAGCGGAAAAACGCAAAATGATTAACATTGTTAAACGCCACAACAACGATCGGAAAAAGGTGGAATGGTTAATGGACAAAGTGAATAGTTCGGGAGGCATGAAATATGCTGAACATAAAATGAACTCTTTTAAAGATGAAGCCCTTTCGCTTTTGTCCGAATTCCCTGACAACCAGGCACGAAAGGCACTTGCCGACCTTATTGAATATTCTATTGTGAGGAAGAAATAGGAAATGTAATGGAGTATTGGAGTGTTGGAGGAATGAGCCAAAACTAAGGAAGACGTCATTGCGAGGAGGAACGACGAAGCAATCTCAAAAGTTTGCAGGGTGTATTTCTTAAGAGATTGCTTCATCGCCTTAACGAAAAATGAAATATAGGATGATCCTTTTTAGGCGCTTCGCACAGACGATTGTCTTTATTTTTAATCCACTTTAACCACCGATAGTCTATCAACTTTATTACCTTGAATTACAACTAGATGGTAAATACCATTAGTGAGATTACTTCCATTTATTTTTATACGGTTTTCTCTTTGCGGATTATTTATTTCCCCTTCATCCAGTCTTCGTCCATACATATCGGTAATCGAATAAGTAACGGTTTCGGGATAAGTTGTTTTTATTACAAGGCTGAAACTATTTGAAAATGGATTAGGATAAGCCGTAACATCCAGAATTTGAGCCACCGGATTATCAGAAATGCCAACTGGATTTGTAACTTCAAATTTTATTTCCGCCAGCCCGTAGCAATCGCCGCCCCAGTTTTCCAATGCAGTAATTAAAACAAAGCGTGCCTCTTCATCATCAAAATCGGCTACCGACAGCCCTTGATAAATACTTTCGCCACTGGCCATTTCAAAGGTAAATTCACCCAGTTCTTTCCAGTTTACACCATCTGTAGAATAATCAACAACAACTAGTTGAAGCCCCCAATCGAGGTGATTGCCATCATTTGTATTCCACAGGTGTACATCGCCAAGCCCATAAATATGGTTGAAGTCGTACATTATCCAATGCGAAACACCATGTTCGGGATTGGGGTTTTCGGATGCTTCGCATGAAACCCAGCCATCAAACCAAGTGGAATTATGCCTATCGGGAAAACATTGTGAATATGAGTTAAGGCTGAATGCTAGAACAATTATTA
>JAOZNY010000390.1 GCA_029933565.1 Bacteroidales bacterium | reverse complement strand
ATTTATCGACACAATAATGCAAAAATAAATTGGCTAATAAAGGACTGATAACTCCTCCTTGGGGTGTTCCTTTCCCTGATGATGGCAATAATATCCCATCTGGAAGTTGCACAGAAGTTTCAAGCCATCTACGGATATACATCAATATCCATTTCTCTGTCACATGTAATGTCAATGCTTTAAATAATAAATCATGATTTACATTTTCAAAGAATTCCTTAATATCCAAATCTATTGCCCAGCTATACTTTCGTACGTGTTCTTGTACTTTCCTTACTGCTGAGTGAGCACTTTTGTTGGGTCGGTAACCATACGAATTTTCCAAAAATTTGGTCTCTAACTTTGGCTCAACTAATGTTTTGATAACCTGTTGAACTATTCGGTCACTTACCGTAGGAAATACCCAATGGTCGTGTCTTCCCATTCTGCTTGGGAATTAATACTCGCTTTACAACAGGTGGGTAATAACTTCCAGAAGATAGCCTATTCCAAATCTTATATAATTCTTTGGAGCGGTTTTTATCAAAGTCCTCCAACGTTTGCTGGTCGACCCCTACACTTCCTTTATTACTCTTTACCTTCTTGTAAGCATCCCATACCATCATCTTTGTGATTGGTATTGACTTTGTTTGTTCTTTAAAAATCATCCTTAATTGTTTAAGTTGTCCTTAAATTAAAACTGCATAATTGAAACCCTTCGCTCCACTTTCATTACAAAAGGTTCTTCACTACTACGGTTTCATCCGCCACCTTAACAATCTTTGGTAATCATCTTGCAGACATGTTCTGCTTGAGTTTTCCCTTTAGCATATCATTAAGGTTTCCTGTGTTCCGCAATAAAGCCTGAATAAGGTTCATGCCCCCTTTATGACGGTTGCCGTACAAACAGTAATTAGGCACCCTCTGTACTTATCCCCGGCACCTCGATATTTACCAGGTTTTGACAACGACTTGCCATTTCGTCACTTCATCAGTAGGTTCGCTTTCGCTCATCTCCCCTATTCACACCTGACTGTTTTCAACAGCCTTTTCTTCTGTCGCTTCATACGTCGTTGTTACCTTCAACATATCACAGAAGTGGTTTGGCCAGTTCTCCTAAAAGCCCTGTCCGGAAGGCCTGCTTCCATCTTTATTGCAGTTACGTTGCTTTCACTCACAGCACACATCGAGTAGGTGGCTGACGCCAAGTGACCGGCAAGTGTACCTCACACATTTTTCTACCGTAGGCATAGCCACTAAACACTTCGGCTACGCTCTGTGTAAACCAAGCAGTTTTAAACTTTCAGTCCAAGTATCAATCTATTGCTCTGTTCAAAAAATCATTAAAAGATTTCATCTCCTTGAAAAGTTTAACAGAATTTTCAAGGAAATCTTCACTAAGGACGAATGCGTCAGTAAGCTTATTAATCACAATAAAATCTTTGTGCTTGAGTAGTTCAATTTCAGCAAAGTCGGCTGGAAAACCTTTGGGTGGTCTTTTTAGTTTTTCGCCTTTTACAGTTTCAAAGTTTTGCTTAAACTCTTTAGTGCCAATAATTGCTTTAAACTCAGTTGAATTATAAAATATTTCCTGTCTTACTTTTGCCAGTTGCTCCTTGGGGGGAGAGTGCATTCCGCCTGCTAAAAAAGAATTACCCGGCTCAATATGAAGGTAGTAACCAGCTTTAGCCGATTTTCTACCTCCCGGCGCAATATAAGAACCAAAAGCAGTTTTATAGGGTGTTTTGTCTTTGGAAAACCTAACATCCCTGTAAATTCTAAAAATAGTATTTTTCGCTTCAAGCCCCAAAACTGCCTTGTCAAATAATGAGATTTCCTCAATTAAACTCTCCACAAAAACTACAATTATCTT
>JAOZNY010000151.1 GCA_029933565.1 Bacteroidales bacterium | reverse complement strand
AACCAGGGACACACGGATTTTCAGTCCGTTGCTCTACCAACTGAGCTATGGTACCATCGTTTTAAATGGAGCGGCAAAAGTAAACAATTTTTCAATTTCTCAAAAAAAATCTTAAAAAATATGCCTCACCAAAAGCATAAGAGTACTTTTGCACTTTACATATTATGAAATTAATAATAGACATAGGTAATACGCTAATCAAAAGTGCGGTTTTTGATGGTTCAAATATCATCAAAATTGATCAACTCAAAGAGTATTCTGAAGTTTATTTTGAAAACTTGTTTTCAGTTTATTCTATCAAATCCTGCATTTTGGCTAGTGTTAGAGAAGACAATTCCAAAATCGAAGACTTTTTGACGGAAAAGACAAAACTATTTGTTTTGGATCACAACACTCATCTTCCATTTGTAAATAAATATTCAACACCAGAAACACTTGGTCGTGACAGAATT
Source organism: Bacteroidales bacterium (assembly GCA_029933565.1). Classification (GTDB taxonomy): domain Bacteria; phylum Bacteroidota; class Bacteroidia; order Bacteroidales; family F082; genus BM524. The sequence goes on along the minus strand of JAOZNY010000151.1, from coordinate 6,837 downwards.
GCTGTGATGGCGGCAGCTTCTTTAATGTTTAACTCAAGAAATATTTTAGTTATTGATGCAGGTACCAGCATAACTTACGATTTTATAAACGACAAAAACGAATATCTGGGAGGAGGAATAAGTCCTGGATTAGAGATGCGCTTTAAGGCCTTAAAAGAATTTACCGAGAAATTACCATTAGTGCATTTCGATGGGGAGGGACTACCTATCTTAACTGGGGATAGTACTGAAAACTCAATCCTATCAGGGGTTATAGTTGGATTTACAAAAGAAATTGAAGGGATAATATATGAATATGAAATGCGTTACAACAACTTGAAAACGATAGTTACAGGAGGAGATAACAAATATTTTGATAAGTTGTTAAAATATAAGACATTTGCAGCCCCAAATTTGGTTTTAGAAGGATTAAAAGGAATATTGGATTTCAATGAAAAAGAATAGACTAATATTGGTAATAGCCGCAATAATGTTTAGTGGTATTTTGATGGCTCAGAGTACTATTAATTCACCCTATTCAAGATATGGCCTGGGCGAATTACGTGGTGAAAATGTAAGCACTCAACTTAAAGGGATGGGTGGGATTTCCATTGGCATGAACGACCCAACGTTGATAAATCCGTCAAACGCTGCCTCCTATGCAGTTTTCGATTCTCTTTCAATTGTGCTTGAGGCCGGACTTACAGCTAATTTTGTAAATCTTCAAACCGACCAACTTTCAGAGAATTCACGAAATGCAACATTGGGTTATATTTTATTAGGTTTTCCTATTACTAAATGGTGGAAAACTTCTCTTGGCATTTTACCCTTTAGTAAAATAGGTTACAATGTTGATATTGTAATTGATATGAGTGAATATGAATTTTCTGATATTCAAAACGAACTGCAAGGTGAAGGAGGAGTTAACAGACTTTATTGGGGAAATGCTTTTAACATTGGAAAAAACCTAAGGCTGGGAATCAACTCTTACTATATTTTTGGTAATGGATCACGAAATAGTTCAGTCCATTTTCTTGATTCGCTGAATATTTACGGAACAAAAGTAGAAACAAGTACTCGTGGAAGCGATTTTATTTTTGATTACGGCCTTCAATACGATTTGCATTTTGGCGAATCTGATGTGCTTACACTTGGTGTTATTTATGCAAATAAGTTTAACGTTAATGCTAACCGCAGGTATCTGTCGAAAACAATAACTGGAGGCTTTTACGAAATAGTTGAAGAAACAAAGGATACTGTTGAATATCGTCCTGATGAAAAAGGTTCATTTGTAATTCCACCAAAATTTGGATTTGGGGCAGTTTACAAAAAATCAGATAGTTGGCTTATTGGTGTAGACTTTGAATGGCAAAAATGGTCAGTTTACGAATCCTTTGGAGTTCCCGACTCTCTTTACAATACAATGAGAATAGCAATAGGTGGAGAATACACACCTAATCATACTAGTATTTCAACATTATTTAAAAGAATGACATACAGGGCAGGTGCTCGCTACGAACAAACATACCTTAGTCTAAGAGGCCATCAGATTAATGAGTTTGGCATAAGTTTTGGTTTAACCTTCCCTTTAAAGAAATCAAAAACAACACTAGACCTTGGTCTTGAGGTTGGAAAACGTGGTACATCAAAAGATAAATTAATACAAGAGAACTTTTTTAGTGTAAATTTTGGTGTGAGTATTCAGGAACATTGGTTTTACAAAAGAAAATATAATTAATAAATATAATAATCATGAAATTGAAATCAGCAATTTTAGTTTTAAGCTTTTTATTCAGTCTAACGCTTTTTGCCGGACAACCTGAAATAAATTCACCACAAAAAGACAATGGAAAGAAATATGGTTCGGATAGTGTTTCTTGTGTTATGAACCTTTCTCTCTACAGGGAGTTTTATAAACAATGGAAGCAGAGTAAATATAAGAATTCTGCTATTAACGATGCGCAGAAACCTTGGGAATGGGTTTTTGAAAACTGCCCAAGAGCAAGTGAAAACATTTATCTTGACGGAGCCAAAATGCTCAAATACAGAATTAAAAACTCTGAAGCCAAAGAAATAAAAGAGGAGTTGATTGACTCGCTAATGATGATTTATGACCGCAGAATTAATTTTTTTCCAAATAGTCATCATCCACCTCATAAACCTCAAAAAGGAAAAATTTTAGGATATAAGGGTGTTGATTTATACCAGTTAAGGCCAACTGCTTATCCAGATGTCTATGAAATTCTTAAAGAATCAGTTACCCTTGATAAAGCCAGTTCTAAATCAGCGGTATTTGTCTATTACTTTAGGGTAACCACAAAAATGGCTCAAAAAAGTAAAATAGATACAGCAATTATTGTTGATGTTTACGATGAACTTATGGGTTATATTGAGCAAAATGTTGATTACTACCGTACAAGTGGCAATACTAAAAAAGAAGAAGAGTGGTTAAACGTAAAAGGAAATATCGATAATACTTTTGAGCCATTTGCACAGTGTAACGATTTGGTTAGGGTCTATCAACAAAAATTTGATCAAACACCAAATAATATTGATCTTCTAAAAAAGATTACTGCCATTCTCGATAAGAAAAAATGCCACGATGGGCCATTATTTTTCGAGGCATCGGTAAATCTGCACAAACTTGAACCATCACCCGAAAGTGCTTACTTAATTGGGAAGATGCTTATGATTCAGCAAAGGTTTAAAGAAGCCGTACCTTATATGGAGGAAGCAACCACCATGGAAAATATTGAAAAGCGTGATGATGCATTTCTTTTCCTTGCAAGGATTTTTAGAGCATCAGGGAATTATGCCAAGGCTAGAAAAATGGCATTTGAGGCTGCTAAAATAAATACTACTAATGGTGCTCCTTACGTACTTATTGGTGATATGTATGCTGCCACAGCCAAAGATTGCGGTACTGACGATTTAACAAAAAAGGTTGCTTATTGGGCTGCCGTTGATAAATATGCCAAGGCAAAAAAGGTTGACCCCAGCCTTACCGAGTCGATGAATAAATTGATCAAAACTTATAATGCATATTTCCCACCAACAGAATTGTTGTTTTTCCATGCACTTAAAGAAGGAGATACTTATACCGTTGGTTGTTGGATAAACGAAGTAACTAAAATTAGGGCTGCAAAGTAGGCTCCTATAAAAATGAAATATTTACTCATAAAAAGCATTGTTGTGGTTTCTGCCATAATGATGCTTTTTTCGTGTGAAAATCCAATTGCCGAAGTTCAGGAAATTGCAAAAGTAGATACACTACCTTCTGTTTCTGCTTTTAATATTGAATACTTAAGAACAACTGACGGCCAAAAACAAGTAATATTATCCAGTCCACAAATGGATAGATATACTGATAAGAAAAACCCATATTCAGAATTCCCGAAAGGCTTTGAAATAATTTTTTATGATTCGCTGGGTAACAAAACTTCCTACATAAAAGCTAATTACGGAATTGATTATAAAAATCGTAGGTTTATGGTAGCCCGTAACGATGTTGTTGTAAAAAATCTGGAAACTGAGGAACAACTTAACACAGAAAATCTATTCTGGGATAGAAAAAAGAAAATAATCTACACCAGCAGTTTTGTTAAAATTACGTCACCCGACGAAGTTATTTTTGGCGATAGCCTGTGGGCAACCGAAGACTTTAGCAAAAGAAGGATTCACAGTATTAAGGATTCGTATTTTGATGTTGAAGAAGATTCGATTCAATAATTACTTATTGCTTAATTATCTTCAACACATCAAATTTAGCATCTTTTGAGATAAGTTTCACAAAATATAAACCATTACTACCATTGAGGTCTATGGTTATCTTATTTTCTCCAAAATGCTGTTTATTATATATTTGTTGACCATAAGTATTGAAAATTACCACCCTAACTTCACTTAAGATATTCTCAAAATCAATTTGGAAACCCTGATTGACAGGGTTTGGAAATAACTTAACGGCTACATTTACGGCTTTGGAATCTATCCCTAAAATATCGGTATCCAACTTAAGTACAAAAGTATTATAATCACCATTTGCAGTTAAATTGTAGTTATTATCACTTGGGTCAAAATCTGCAGTTCCTGTAAAATAACCGCTAGTATAAATATTTTCCTGATCATCAGCGATTATTGACAGACCCCTATCGAGTTCTGTGCCTCCTATGTCAGCAGCCCAAACAAAATTTCCAGAAACATCTAGCTTGGTAACAAAAATATCGTAGTCCCCAAAGGATGTCATTTCATAGATTTCTTCTCCTGGATTGAAATCCGCTGTACCCTCAAATAGTCCAGTAACATACGAATTTCCACTGTTATCAATTGCCATTGCATAAGATGATTGATTATTTAAGCCTCCCATTTGCTTCATCCATAATAGATTTCCATCAGCATCCAACTTACCATTAAAAATATCATAATCACCAAATGAAGTCAAAATAAATGGAGTTTCATTGGTGCTAAAATCCACTGTGCCTTGAAAATTACCCGACAAATAGATGTTTCCATTATCATCAGCATCAATTCCCTGACCTGCTTCTAATAAAGGACCTCCCATTTGCTTGGCCCAAACAAACTCCCCATCGCTATTAAGTTTACTAATAAACACATCTCTGTCGCCATCAGAATCAAGCATAAATATAGTCTCGCCCGGGTCAAAATCAGCTGGCCCCATAAACATACCTGTAGTACAGATATTTTCATCTTCATCGAGGCACATGCTCTGGCAATAATCAAAACCAGGTCCTCCCATTGTTCCAGCCCACAATAATGTATGATTGCTACTGAGTTTCTCTACAAAAACTGCCTGATTAGATGCTGTTAAATAATACTCACTAGTATTGTTAGGATCAAAATCAGCAGTTCCAAGAAAATAACCAGCAATATAAATGTCGCCCGATGGTGGTATTTTAATGTCGGTGCAATTATCATCCAGGCTTCCCCCCATCTGACCAGCCCACATAAAATTCCCATTTTCATCCAGTTGGGTTACATACATATCATTACCCCCCACACTTGTTAAATTATAAACTTCTTCGCCCGGATCCATGTCTGCAGTCCCCTTAAAAGATCCTGTTACATATAGGTTTCCAGAAGGGTCTAAGGCAATACGTCGGCAATAATCTATCTCTGTGCCACCAATTTGTTTTGCCCATATAAAGTTGCCTGAAGCATCCATTTTAGTAACATAAACATCTCTATCGCCATACGAAGTAATAAAAAACGTTTCCTCACCTGGGTCGAAATCAATGGTTCCTTCAAAACTCCCTGCCACATATAATTCGCCTGAAGGTGACTGAACTAATGTATAACTGGAACTATTGCCTTCGCCATCAAACTGTTTTGCCCATTGAAAACCCTGGGCGTTGCTTTGCGAAATTACTGTTCCGAAAATAAAAATAAAAATAAATAGCCTTTTCATATGTTTTGGTTTTAATTAAAATAATGCTTTTATTCCTTATTATCAAAGACTTACGAAATAATAACCACAAATATAATAAATTTTAAAGGTAACTGCCAGGAAAATATCTTTATTTTTACACCATCTTTTTATTATGGACAACACTATTATTATTATTATTTCAACACTGCTTCTGTCGGGCTTTTTTTCCGGAATGGAGATCGCCTTTGTTAGTTCGAGCCGATTAAAGCAGGAAATAGATATTAAGCGAAGGTTATTACCGGCGCGCATACTTTCAATATTTTATAAAAACCCTTCACGGTTTATTGGTGCGCTATTGTTGGGTAATAATATTTCGCTTGTAATTTATGGTATAGCAATGGCACAACTACTTCAACCATTAATAATTTCTACAATACCACCGGTAATAGAAACAGAGTTTGTCATACTGCTTTTGCAAACTATTATTTCAACTATTATTATTTTAATTACTGCCGAATTCTTACCAAAAATACTATTCAGGATAAATCCAAATGCAATACTTCAATTCTTTGCAATACCGGTTTGGCTTTTCTATTATCTATTTTACCCACTTATTTTTCTTTACATTGGTACTGCCGAACTCTTACTAAAATATGTTTTTAGACTTAAACTATCGAATGAGCCTTACAGTTTTAGTTCTGTTGACCTCGATGAGTATGTAAATAATTTTAAGCCAGTGAGCAAAAGTGGTACTGAAGAAATTGAGGAAGTTAGCCACAATATCCAAATGATTCAGAATGCCATCGACTTTAAGAATGTTAAACTTAGGGAATGCATGGTGCCCCGAACAGAAATTAAAGCTGTTGAGTTATACGACAAAATTGAAAAACTTAATGTTCTTTTAACTAAAACAGGGCATTCAAAAATATTAGTCTATGATGAATCGATTGACAATATTGTTGGCTACGTTCATGCCAGGGATTTATTTACAAATCCTACTTCAATAAAGAGCGTACTTCGCCCAATTGAAATGTTTCCTGAAACTATGGCTGCCAACGAACTACTTAGTGGGTTAATAAAAAGCAAAAAAAGCATTGCAGTTGTTTTGGATGAGTTTGGCGGAACATCGGGTATTATTACAATTGAAGATGTTATTGAAGAAATATTTGGCGAAATCGAAGACGAATTTGATATTGACGATAATAGGGAAAAGAAAATTTCAGAAACCGAATTTGTTTTTTCTTCCAGATTAGAAATTGATTACCTAAATGAAAAATACGATTTTGAACTTCCTGTGTCGGAGGAATACGAAACCCTTGGTGGGTTAATAATAAGTTATCACGAAAGTATTCCTGCAATTAAAGAACAAATAACATTTGAAAATTATAAATTTACAGTGTTAAAAGCAAGTGAAAACAGGATTGAAGAAGTTAAATTTGAAATATTATAATGCTGAAATATAGTTCTTGAAT
>JAOZNY010000389.1 GCA_029933565.1 Bacteroidales bacterium | reverse complement strand
CTTTTGTCAGATATCCTGACGCACCAAGTTTAATAGCACGAATTGCATATTGCTCCTGGGGGTGCATGCTTATTATTAGCACTTTTAGCGATTTCCATTTTGCCTTAATAGCTTCTAACACTTCCAGCCCATTAATCCCCGGGAGTGAAATATCCAGTAAAACAATATCAAAATCTTGTTTCTCAAGTAGTGAAAACACGTCATTTCCATCTCCACATTCTTCAATATGTACAGTTCCTGGAATTTGCTGAAGTAATTGCCTGATACCTACACGAACGATCTCATGATCATCACAAATTAGAATTTTCATAATATTATTAATCTTAATTTTATTAAATCCTAAAACCTATATCAACTTAAGAAATGACTCTTAATCTTGTTTCTAAATTAAGTTTGCTTGCCTTTGTTTATTTAATATGGTTTCATAATTATTTTCTTACAAACCGATGCATTTGCTGTGCCTACATATACCAGCAACATCTGAGTATTTGCATTTATATCAATTGTGTGTTTCATTTTACCCTCAATCTCTCGTTTAACCAATACTCTACCGGCCATATCAACTATTTGGATATTAGCATTTTCTTCAACCATCGAGAGATCGATTACCATCTCATAACCATCATAATAAATCCGGGCAGGAAGATCCTCTCCTGACTGTGTTTGTTGTGGACTAAAATGCAGTATAAAGCGGTTAGCATCATCAGTTGTTTCAGCACTGAATTTATATTCTTGTATTTTCTTCATATCCATAAAGAAGTTTTCTTTCCTATCCTCAAGCCAAAGCATATCGAATAACTCAGTATCAAACTGACAATTAATGGTAAAAATTCCTTGGGTACCGGAAATGAAATTAACAGGAACCATCACTGTTTTATCTGGTGTAGTGAAATAACTAATGGTTAGGTTTTCAACCCCTGAAGACATAAACAAGGAGGGAGCAGTATTAACATGGCTAAATAGTTTTTTAGCTCCACTTTCCTTCTCAACAGATCCAAATTCAAGTAGTATTTCATCAGATCCAAAACCTGATTCAGAAATCACTTTAACACTTAATTCATTTATTTCTTGTTGCTGATTTTTAAACCAAACTCCTGCATCATTATGCACCCTTACTTCATTTGTCATACCAAGATTTCCGGCAGCGGATGAAAGCACAAAGAATCCCTGCATTGGGGCAATGTAGCGGCTAACAGAATTGGTTCCAAGACCATCAGCATCAGCCGAATTATAAACTCCATAGTTTTCTAATGAGTCGTTCCAAATCCACATATCGTAACCACCGCCTGATTCGGCAAGATTTGAATATGTCCAGCCTGAAGCAGACCTCCAGTCGATGGAAGAAGGATATGGATTGCCAACAAGGTTAAATCCTTTTAAAGTATCGACTGTTCCGCCATAACTAAAAGAAATAGATTGATCACCATTATTTAAATTACCTGCAAATGATTTTGTTGGGTTGAGTGCTTGCACAGAATAGAGATATCCCCTGCCAGCTTCAAAATTAGAACCGGGATGAACAGTTGTCCAGTTTACAGGAGTGGTTGTGTTCAAGTTGTTAATCCAGCAACTGGAGGCTTCGTTCCAAAGATATAAATCGTAACCTGTGCCATTGCCATAAGATCCTGAAGGCAGCCATGTGCCGCTAATCTCTTGACCAACAACCGGAGAAGATAAAAAGTGCCAGTCTTCTTGAAATCCATTGATATAGCGTTCCACAGTTGCAGGCACATCATCGGTATTATGTAATAAAGAAGCAGTACCAGTAGCATCAGAATTTAATACAAAACCACTATTACCCGCATTATTGGTAATCGAGCCTGTTACCGAAAGTTTTTGCGCTGCTGCAATTTCAA
>JAOZNY010000388.1 GCA_029933565.1 Bacteroidales bacterium | reverse complement strand
CAAAACAAAATTGGAATTAGCCAGTCGGACATTGATGTATTTGCTATTCCTGCCAAAAGCAATCTGGCAAACAGTCGAACCAATAAGGCATTATCCGGTCAAAATCTTACCGAATATGCACTCGTACGCGACCTTAGTCTTGCATGGTACGATGCTGTTCATGCTAAACAAATATGGTTGCTTTTAAAAGAACTTGATACGCTGTACACCGGTTTTCAGAAAGCTGCAGAGTTAAGGTATAAAACACAGGCAACTTCTAAAATCGAATTATTATCGGTATCGGTCAAGTACAAAGAACTAATAGTAAATTTAAAGAAAGCTGAAGGTAATTATCTGGCAAGTTTACAAATACTAAATCAGTACTTATTGTATCCTACTATTAGCGATGTTAGCCTTGATGGCTTAGGGGAATTTACTTTCGTCACAGATGTAGAAACTGACTCCTTAACAGAAAGCCCACTACTTAACTTTTATACAGCGGGGATTGATGTTGCAGAATCGGAATGGAAAGCAGAGAAGGCTAATTTCCTGCCAAAGTTAGATTTGGGTTATAAATGGCAATCGGTTGATGGTAATTCGGGGTTTTATGGATGGGAAGCAGGCATTTCTTTACCATTGGTATTCTTTGCACAATCAGGCAAAACAAAGGCTTCTAAAATTAATTACCAGATTGCTAACCAGCAATTCGAACAAAAACAACTGGAAATTAAAGCTAGTTATAACCAACAAATCAGTCGATACCTCATTTTAAAGCAAGTTATCGACTACTATGAAAATGAAGCCTTGCCTTTGGCCAATGAGCAAATTCAGGCTACCAATTTGGCTTATCGCCTTGGGAGTATTGATTATGTTCAATTCATTCAAAATACCGAAGCAGCTATTAGAATAAAAGAAGACTTTTTAATACAACAAACAGAATACTTTGAGTTATCAACTCATTTAAAATTTATTACAGGTAAATAAAAAAATAGGATTATGATGAAAATAAAAATAATAATTGCATTTATTACAGCAACTTCATTGATGTCGTGTAATACAAACGATAAAAGAGCAAACGAAAGTGAAGAGCATGAAGAGCATGGCGAGGAAGGTGTTGTTGTATTAAATAAGAATCAGCGCGATGCACTGAACCTAAAATTAGGAACTTTCCAGATGAGAAATTTAAGTACTGTGGTAAAAACAAATGGACAGTTGGAGGTTCCTCCCTCCGGTAGTGCTGACATTACAGCTGTTATTGGTGGAAATGTAAAAGAAATTAAGGTCTTTCATGGCGACAAAGTGAGCAAAGGGCAAACCCTGGTTATACTCCAACATCCGGATTACATTGTTTTACAGGAAGAATTTTCTGAAATTGCCAACAAACTTGTATATCTGAAGCAGGAGTTTGAACGCCAAAAAGAATTATACGAAAATAATATTGGTGCCGGCAGAGATTTCCAAAAAACCAAAGCAGAATATAATACGGCGAAAGCAAAATATGAAGGCCTAAAGTTACGCCTGAAATTGCTAAATCTTTCACCTGATAAGGTAATGAAAGGTCATATTTCAAATAGCATTACCATCAAATCGCCAATAAATGGCTATGTTAATGAGGTAAATATTAAAGTTGGATCCTATGTTGATGCAAAAGATATCCTCTTTGAAATAACTGATAATACTTCAATTCATGCTGATTTCATGATTTATGAGAAAGATGTTCATTTAATCAAAGAAGGTCAAAAAGTCCATTTCACTGTTTCGAACAGACCAAGTGAGGAATTTACGGCAACAGTTTTTGCTATTGGAAAAGAGTTTGAATCCAATACCAGAGCCGTTCATGCTCACGCTAAAATAAATGAAACTGTTTCAGGACTTATTCCGGG
>JAOZNY010000387.1 GCA_029933565.1 Bacteroidales bacterium | reverse complement strand
AGGCACTTTAAGTACTTAAAACTATGTACCTTTTTGACAGAGATAAATGGACCGAAATAATGCATGCCCTTGGACAAAACAAACTAAGGACATTCTTTACGGCATTTGGTGTATTCTGGGGCATCTTTATGCTGGTAATTATGCTGGGATCAGGTCAGGGACTAAATAATGGTGTTAGTGAGGGAATGGGTGATATGGCTAATAATGCATGTTTCATGTGGACACAACAAACAACAATTCCCTACAAAGGATTTCCCAGAGGACGTCGTTATAGTTTCAATAATGATGACACTAAAGCCTTAAGAGATAATATTCCTGAACTAGAATATATTGCACCCCGCTTGCAGGTTTTTAGTGCACAAGGCAATAATAATGTTGTAAGAGGAGAAAGAACGGCTGCATTTACCATACAAGGAGATTATCCAGATATGAATAAAATAGACCCTGTTAATATTCATACAGGCAGGTTTATTAATAGAATAGATATTAATGATAAACGTAAAGTAATTGTAATTGGAACACGTGTAAGAGATGAAATGTTTGACAAGGAAGAGGAACCAATTGGTGAATATTTAAGAATTCAAGGTGTGTATTTTAGAGTCGTTGGAGTGTATTCTTCGAAAAAGAATGATCAGCAAGCCGAACGCGAAAACCAGCAAATATTTATGCCTTTTACAACTTTACAGCAAACATATAATATGGGCGATAGGGTTGGTTGGTATTCAATGACAGCACACAAAGGACATTCGGCTGCCACCACTCTCGACAAAGCAAAAAAAATAATGCGCGAAAGACATTCAATTTCTCCCGACGACGAAAGGGCAGTTGGATCCTTTAATGTTGAAACAGAATATAAAAAAATGGAGACCTTGTTTGCCGGCATAGATGGACTTATCTGGATTGTTGGAATAGGAACCCTGTTGGCTGGAGTTATTGGTGTAAGCAATATCATGCTAATTGTTGTAAAAGAACGCACAAAAGAAATAGGAATTCAAAGGGCAATTGGAGCAACACCATTGGCAATAAAAACACAAATTGTAACCGAATCAGTTTTTCTTACTGCTATTGCAGGTTATGCTGGTTTGGTGATGGGTGTTGGCTTGCTGGAGTTGATTAATTATGCGTTAATTGAATTTGGTGCATCTACTGATATGTTTACCAGACCCGAGGTTGACTTTAATAAAGCAGTAACTGCGCTAGTAATATTGATTATTTCAGGTGCTCTTGCCGGGCTAATTCCTGCAAGGCGTGCCACTCAGTTAAAGCCCATTGATGCACTTAGGGATGAATAAGCAGGTTGAAAGAATCAAGAGTCAGGAAAAGATAAAAAATGATAAAAAACCAGAAAACACTTTAAAATAAAGACAAATGAAGAAATTTTTCAAAATATTAGTCGGATTAGTCATAATAGCAGCAATTGGATATACAATGTATTTCCTTTATCAGAAATCACAAACAGAACCTATTATTTATGAAACAGATTCTCCGGTTGTAATTGATATTATTAAAAAGACAACTGCCACAGGCTCTGTAGTACCACGAAAAGAAATAGAGATAAAGCCAATTGTTTCGGGTATTATCGACAAGATTTATGTTGCAGAAGGTGAAATGGTTAAAAAGGGTGATCTGATTGCACGAATCCGCATTATTCCAAACATGATCAATGTTAATAATGCTAAGTCGAGGATTGAAATTGCTAAGATAAACCTCAACGATGCCAAGCGTAATTACGACAGACAATTGGGCTTGTTGGAAAGAGGTGTTATCGCCAAAGCTGATTTTGAAACTTACGAAACGGCCTACAAAAATGCCATCGAAGAACTGGAAACAGCACAGGAAACCCTTGAGTTAATTCTGGAAGGTCAGAC
>JAOZNY010000015.1:18905-23859 GCA_029933565.1 Bacteroidales bacterium | reverse complement strand
TCCACAAACCCATATACTTTGCAAGGAGGCTTACATCCATTAAATTTTTTTCAAGGTAATATGCAATTGGGCTTAACTTGCCTGCAATAACCTTTTGTTTAACATCTTCTATTTTTTCGTTTGCAACATCCCAGGCTTCTTGCATTACTTCATTCTTCGGGTTCCATCCTACAGACTTAACAGTTGTGTAATTTCCATCTTTATCAAGAGAGTAAACAGGTTCGCGAAATTTGCCCTGCATCATATTAGCATCATCCTGAGGTACGTCTTTTGATTTCATTTAATTTTTAATTTCACGCAGCGATGCAACGACGCAACGTTTTTTATTACTTATTTATCCCTTTATTTACTGAAGTTGTAAAAGTTGAATATGCCATAGTTTAAAATTGAAAAATTGATTTCCGATAACTCCCATCTTGAGAGGGGAATAAGGCCTGCCTGCACGTAGCCGTTTCGGCAAAGGCATGGATGTGTCATTAATTATTTAATCATTTTTTCAATTTTTTTTAACTTATTTCCTTTAACTTTTAACAACCTTATTCTGTAAAAATATATTCATTTCGCCTTCAGCCATTAAACTGCCCTTGCAAAACACTTCTCCTTTTATAATCAAAACATTCATCAGGCTATTTAGAATAGTGATAGTAGTTTTGATAGTGTCAATATCATGCGGCAATTTATAAATTTTTATTCTTTTTAAAGAGCCAATAAAACCAACTAAGGGCTTTTCCTTTTTTAGTGAGGCTTCGTAGCCGCTTCTTAAAGCTGCTGTTTGTGCCATATTTTCAATCAGGCCTGCTTCGACAAAAAAGCCATCTTTACAAAAGATATTTGAAGGATTAAGAATAAGCCTTGATGTAGTTGAAGTTTCTGTTTGTTCAATTAATCCATCCACCATTGCCATGGGGTATTTTTGTGGTATTAATTGTTCAACGACTTCTTTTTCAACTAGCATTTTATAATATTTAAACAACTGTTAGAAGCATATAAGTTGATGAGAACCTAGCGCTTTCCGGAACCATTACTAAAATCTTTTCGCCCTGTTTTAAATTGCCTGAATTAAATAATTCCTCCAGCATTAACATCCCAGATGCAGCACCAACATTACCAACCTTTGGCAGGTTTAAAAACCATTTTTCTTTTGGTATGTCAAAGCCTCCTTCTTTTAATTTATTGTATGCCTCCTTCTCAAAAAACATAGATGACAAATGTGGTAAAAACCAGTCGATTTTATCGGTGTTCAGATTTTTCTTTTCACTTACTTTTTTTAAATGGTCAACACCGCAATTAATAATGTGCTTTTGCAGTATTTTAGCATCCTGTTTTAAAGTTAAAATCGAATTATTATTTTGCTCTTCCACAGAGAGTTGTCGCCATCCGGTAACATCCCCATTATTGTCGCGCAAACAACCAGCATACATACAAGTCTTAAGCTTATTTGCATAGGATCTTACATCTATCCATTCTATTTTCAGACTAATTCCTTTTTCATTTGGTTTGTCCTGAAGCAAAGCAGCAGCAGCGCCATCTGAAAGCATCCATCTTAGAAAATCCTTTTCAAATGCAATATAAGGGTTGTCTTCTATTTCTTTTCTTTTGTCTATTTCAGTCTTGTAGTTTTTTGCTAGCATCCAACTTGAGAGTGTCTCCGAAGCAGCACTAACTGCATTTGAAACTTCTCCTGCTTTGATTGCCAGATAGGCATATTTTAAAGAAAGCATTCCGGCATTGCAGGTGCCATGAGCCGACATAACTTCCATTTGATGGTCGCCGCCTAACTCGCCATGAACCATTAGTGCGTGAGCTGGCTGAATTGCATCTGGAGAAGAAGTGCCGGCAGTAAGAAGTTCTATTTCAGATAAATCAATACTGTTTTCAAGCAATTTATTTACGGCAAGGGCAGAGAGTTGTGCATTGGAGTGTGTTGGATTACCATTTTTATCAAGGGCATAGTAGCGCGTTTTGATTTTATTATTTCTTAAAATCAAAGCACGAGATTTTGATTCATTACCATTTACCAGACCTAAAATTCCTTCCATCTCATCGTTGGAAACAGGATTGTTTGGCATATATTTTTCAATGGCATTAATGTAAACCTTATTCATATTCTATTTTCTCTAATTCTTTGGTTTAACTCCTTTGTAGTAAACGAGTTGTTTGTTGATTTTTGAAAAGAAAAGCGGGTAAGTAAGATAAAAGAAAAATGTAACTATTGGAGAAACAATAAAAATCACAAACAGTAAATACCATTTAAACATTTTTAATCTTGCCTTCCTGGCTGGATTACCTGGTTCACCTTTTTTTCTAATAAATTTCGACCAGATCTTAAAAATCTTTTTCCCTTTTCTCTCAATTGATAAAACACTTGGGACAATTTCAACAGATTTGAGTTTTAGGAGATTGTCCTGAAGCCCTTCAAAACTATTATTTTGCAATGAATTTAAAATTGGTGGTCCAAATCTGTCAGCCTCTTCAATATCTTTATCTGAAATACCAGGTTTTGGAAATATTCCCCAAAGGCGGTCTTTTTTGCCCGTGGTCATCCAGTAAATTATAGTAACCACACTTGGCAAATTATGATGACGATCGTGAAGGGAAATGTTTCCAACAAGTTGTGCTCCATTTTCCATGACCATCCCTTTAACGTCTTCTTGCGCACCAACCCACATATTTCTTGAGCCAATTATAGTAACAACAGGTTTCCCATTCATCGCCTTTTTTGCTTGTGGCGATTTAAGGAAAGTAGTTAATGGAATTGGTGGTGAAAGAAACCAGATAGGGTATCCTAAAATTATTAAATCGTAGTCGATACTAATGTCAAAATCCAGAGTTTCCAACTTCGACGGCACCATTTCAACACATTCAGGCATGGCATCCCAAAAACGGATGTCTTTCCACGGAAACGAGAATTCGGGCTTTGGCTTTAGGTATTCGCGATGAATATTTACCTTGCCTGTTAAAGCCTTTAAAACATTATCAATAATACTATTAAGTTGCCCACTTTGGGAGTATGTAACTACTAAAACGTTCTTCACTTTTCAAAGAAAAATTTGACTGGCAAACTTAGTAAAAAATTAGTTTTGATTTGTTGAACATATTTAGTATTTTTAAATGTGTTTTTAGTTTTTGCACTAGTCTTTTTTCTTTTTGTAAATCATGCTTATAGAGATTGTAGTATCTCTATTTATTTCAAAGGCACAATCTTCAAATTTTGGTTTTTTAAGAATAGTTGTGATGTAGCCAGAAAATCCAACGCCCTCAGTTGGTATTCCCAGTTTAGCAGCGTTAAGTTTGCCATCATAATTTTCATCGTGGTAAATTGCAATGGCATAAATGCCCTGTGGGATGGAGTTGAAAAATGTTTCAATTGTTGAGTTATCTGCACTTAGTGAATCTGAGAAATTTGGATTTTCCTTAGTTTTAAAGTTGTCTTCATTGTCGAAAACAGCAACCATTATTTTGCCTTTTAAAACTTCAATATTTTCAATCTGAACCGTTAAATCGCTGCTTTGTGCAAAAGTTGCACTCAAACAAAACATAAAAACAAAAACAAATAATACTTTAATCATCTAATTATTCAATTATTCAATAACCAATTATTCAATGACCAATGACCATTGACCAATTATCCAATTATCCAATGACCAGCAACCGGCAACCATTCCCCAGCCTATCTCTTATCCATAAAAATAACGGGTTTCCTCCCGCCATCTGACATTTGCATTTTGCTGATTTCTGCAGGATTGAAAAATTCAATTTCAGGAGCAACCCTCATTTTTGCTCTAAAATGGTCTTTAATGTCTTTCAACGAATTTTTTTCAACTTTTTTGCAGCCTGCTTTTACCAAAATCTCATCGGTGCCTAAATGGTTAGTCGAAACTTCAATAATATAGTTTTCAACGCAGTCAATTTGGTTAAGAACATCGTAAATTGCCGGAGGGAAAAGTGTTGTTCCTTTAAATTTAAGCATTTGTTGCTTGCGGCCAATAACAGGTCCCAGCCGCATTGTGGTTCTTCCACAACTACAAACTTCTGTGTGCTGATGGCAAATATCGCCGGTTTTAAATCTGAGTAAGGGCATGCCCTCCACGCCAAGTGTAGTAATTGTAACTTCGCCAGCTACGCCTTCCTTAACGGGGTTGTTGTCGTCATCCAAAAATTCAACAATTATCATTTCGGGATGGTGGTGGCCACCCTTACCTGCCTCACATTCGGTAAATGCAGTTCCCATTTCAGTTGATGCATAAGTAGAGTAAAGTTTAATATCCCATTTTTCGGTAATCTTCTTTCCAAGAGTGTTCAGGGAGAAGTCGGCATTGCGGATGGGTTCGCCTATGCAAACGGCTTTTTTTATACTTGAGTTTTTATATTCAATTCCGTTTTCTTCGGCATACTCAATGAGTTTAGGTAAAAATGAAGGAACGGTAATCAATCCGGTAGGACTAAAACGCTCAATGGATTCAAATTGTAGTTTTTGTAAGCCTGGCCCCATTCTGATTATACCTGCACCCAATTTCCTCAAACCTAAGAAATATGCCATTCCGGCCATAAATCTTTTATCGAGGGTAACCATCATTTGGAAAATATCGTAGGAAGTTGTGTTGGCACAGGAAAACGAAATGTATTCGTTATAGGCCAGTCGCTCCAGGTCATTTTCAGTCATGGCAAAAGTTATGGGTTCTCCAAGGGTCCCCGATGTGGTAACAAAGTCAACAATTTTGTTTTTCTGAATACAAAGAAAATCGTCTGAAAAATTCTGAAGGTCGTCTTTAGTTGTTACAGGAATTTTTGTTAAATCTTCAAGGGTTTTAATCTCCTTAATATCAATGTTGTTATTGGAAAATAGTTTTTGATAAAACTTTGAGTTTTCTTGCAGATAAATCAAGAGTTCAGCCATTTTATTTTCCTGGAACTTTTTAATTTCTGAGAGTGATTTTTTTTCTATTTCCGGGAT
>JAOZNY010000015.1:0-18805 GCA_029933565.1 Bacteroidales bacterium | reverse complement strand
TATTTTCCTGGAACTTTTTAATTTCTGAGAGTGATTTTTTTTCTATTTCCGGGATTCTCATTTTCTTAATTCCATAAGTTTTTCCTCTGTCATTTCTCTTGTCACCGTATTTTCAAACTCGCAAGTTAGGGCTTTTTCAAGATTACTAATTGCCTTTTCTTTTTCATTGGTTGAAATGAAATAGTCGGCGGCAAGAAGATAAGATCTATAGTAATTTGGATTTAAACTAATCATTTCTTTTATGGATTTCTCCAAATTTATTATATCTCCATCTTGGTCTAAACTAATCTCAATCAGTTTAAAAAGTTCTTTGTATTTCCTGTAAATTTCCCATCGTGAATCAGTAAGGAAAGGGTCTGCTGGAATAACTGAGTTAGTATCATTTTTAATAACTTCTAATTCAAAAACATCATTCAAATCGTAACAAACAAAATCACCTAGTTGATAGGGTGGTGTCGAAACCCAAACCTTTAGTTGTTCAGGCATGAAAACTACTGCATGATGCGAAATCATCTGACACATGGCTTTTTCGTTTCCAATGCCAATGTCTTTTCCATTTAGTCCTTGCTTGTTGCGAAGTATTTCAATAGCAGTTTTTGTATTCAAACTGTCAGCATTCTCAATTAGTTGCACGCATCTTTTTTCTCGGTAAACCGATGCCGACTGAGCCATGTATTCCAGATTGTTCTCTTCATTGGCAAATGCTGAACTTTGAAAATGATTTGATGAAACAATATAATTATCAGTTGTTTTGTAAATCCCCATTTTTGTTGGTGATTTCTCAATTACTATGGCAGTATTATCTTTTGCGGAACCAATTAGTATTTGTTCTGAAACAAAAATATTACGCTTTTCAGCAATGGCAATAGCTTCTTCAATATTCGATGCATACTGTAATATTTCTCTTGCCAAAATGGAAATTGGTGTTGCCGACTTAAAAGGGATATCCGACTTAGCCGCATTGAGCGTAACAGTAAGTCCCTGATCGTTCATTCCCGAAACCACACCAATCATGCTTGCCCAACTAATAGACATAAAGTTATAACCACTTTCAGGTTTAACAAATACTACGACTTTATTTTCGGCAAATTTTTCGTTAATGTAAAAATCGAAGTTGCGCCCAATAATTAAATTGCTATCGGTTTGGTTGAGGTTTAAGCCAAAGGAAGTACAGCCAACAAGCATCAGGCTTTGCAAGGCATGACCAATATCGTGGGCTGCATGGTAATTGAGCATTCTTTCGTAGGGCAACGCAATGAAATTATAATCGTTTGAAACAGACTTTGAAATACCATATATTTCTTGTTGGTATTCCAAAGGGATATTTTCATCCAGATCGCGGTTGAACCATGCAATTGAATGCTTTAAAAATTTCAAATATGAAGGGGAGGGGATAAGGTTATTTATCTGCTCAACAAATGCTTCTTCCTGGATTTCGATAAGTTCTTTTGTGAGTTTGCCACCAGCTACCCCAATCTCGTAGGGGCTACCTTCGAGATAGAGTTCCCAAAGCCCAAATTTATTTTTTTGCAGATAATTATTTGCGAGTTTGAAATTGTTATTGGAAATCTTCGTCCTATCCATATTCTCGATTGAACTTACTTCGACACTTGGTTTACTGATTTGTGTAAAAAAATTAAATACTAAAAAGTAGGCCGCAAAAAATATTGCCACAATGAGAATTATTTTCCCAAATCTAATTCGGGCTATATTCAAATCCGACCTAGGCATTATTTAAATCCTCCAAAAGTTGTTTTAGCCCAACAAATTCGGCACCAGTAATTATTGAACTCATGCTAACCCCTAACATTCCATGTAGGTTAAGGTTTTGACCTGTTAAGAATAAGTTAGGGATTTTTGTTTTATGCGAAACATAATTTGAGGCCATATTATTGAAATCGCTGATTTTTCCGTATAACGAGCCATCGCTATTTCCAATGTAATCGCGAAAACTAAGAGGGGTTGAAATATTATAGGCTTCAATATTATCCCTTAGTCCTGGAAATTTCTTGCTAGCCAGATCTATCAGTTTTTGTGCCTTTTCTTCTTTCCATTCAAGATATTCATCGGGTCGTGTGCGTGCAGTTGAGTCTTCCCACTTTTTAACTTCCTCATATTTCATATAAGTTAGTATTTGAATGGAGTTGGCAAAACTATCATCTTTTGTTTGTGGAGGGGTATGGAGGAAAAAGTGTTCCGGCCATTTTTTATCATCGTAGTAAGAGGCATACCAAACATCATTTTGCTTGATGTACTGGATGTTATGATTTAGATATTTAAAAGAGCCTTCTTTCATTTTAATATGAAGAGTGAAAGATGAAATTGTATTCTCCAGACTCTTCATTCTTTTGCGGTACATTCCTTTAATCTTGCCATCTTCAATGAGGTCCATGGTGTTGGCAGGATGAATATTTGAAACAAACTTTTCGGCGAAATATTTACTACCCTTATGGGTTTCTACTCCAACAAGTTTTTGTTCTTCAAATAAAAATTTGATTGCCTTTTGTTTTGTAATTATTTCGCCACCAAATGATTTAATTGATTTCGCCAAAGCATTAGCAATCTGATCACTATCGCCCACAACCCGATGAGAACTCATCACAAAATAATTTGTAACAATGGCATGAACGTAAAATGGCGTTTTTTCTTTTTCGCCACCGTAGTCAAAGTTAAGTGCAGCCAGATAATTCTGTATTTCAATGTCAGGACTTAAGGATTTAATTATTTCCCAGGCACTCGACATTAACACATTTTCTTCGGTGGTAGTTGTATTATCTTCAGGTTGCTTTAGGGAATACAAAGCCTGAGAGTTAATTGCTTTATTTATGAGGGAAAGATATTTATCGAATACTTCTTCATTTCTTGGAAAGTATTCCAAAAATTGTTTTCTTAATCTATCCCAGCCAATGGGGTATTTGTATTCTTTCCCTGCAATGTTTATCAGTTCAAACACATCCTCATCCATGCGTTTGTATTCAATGTTATCAAAAAGACCAAAATATTTGAATATTTTATTCAACATTTGACCTTCATCAAGGCTGCCGAGGTAATGCATGCCTGTGCTAAAATCACAGCCAAAACGCCTGAAACTCTGTAGAGTGCCTCCAATCTTTGGGTTTTTTTCGAGCACTAATACTTTAAATCCCTGTTTGCTTAATATGAATGCGGTCTGCAGGCCACCAAGCCCACTGCCGAGTATTATGAAGTCGTATTTCTTATTCAAATTAGTTATTTTTATGGTGACAAAAATAGGAAATATGGAAATAGGGAATAAGGAAATAAAATTGTAGTGAAATAGATTTGCAAAAAAAGCGGATATTTGCTTTTTGTACTTTATGAAACTAATATCACAAAGTATGTAGGCACAGTTGTCTGTAGGAAGGCAAAGTGATAATTATAATCGATAACAAAACGTTGTGTCGTCGCGTCGCTGCGTGAAATAAAAAAATGAAAATAGTAACCGTAATAGGAGCACGTCCGCAGATAATTAAAGCCGCTGCTTTAAGCAGGGTCATAAAAAATAATTTCTCTAATGTAATTAATGAAGTAATTGTTCATACCGGCCAGCATTACGATGAAAATATGTCGCAAGTATTTTTTGATGAACTGGGCATTCCGCAACCAAATTATAATTTGAGAATTGGAAGTGCATCGCATGGGAGGCAAACTGCCCTGATGGTTGAAGGTATTGAAGAAATTCTTTTGGAAGAGAAGCCCGATTATTTGGTTTTATATGGCGACACTAACTCCACCCTTGCAGGAGCAATTGCTGCTTCAAAAATTCATATTCCAATAGTTCACATTGAAGCAGGCTTGCGTTCTTTCAATAAAAAAATGCCCGAAGAAATTAACCGCATAATGTGCGATCACTCTTCTACTTTGCTATTCTCTCCAACACAAACAGGATTTAATAATTTATTGAGAGAAGGTTTTAGTGCCAATACTAAAATGCCATTTACAGCCGACAATCCGGGTGTTTTCCACTGTGGTGATGTAATGTTTGACAATAGTTTGTTTTTTAAAGATGTTACTTTGGATAAAAGCAAAATACTTACTGACAATGAACTGCAAGCGAGAAACTTTATTCTCGCTACCATCCATCGTAATAATAATACCGATGAGCCCGAAAGACTGAATGCAATATTCAGTTCAATTTTAAGAATTTCAGAGGATTTTGAAATTGAAGTGGTTTTGCCTTTGCATCCCCGCACTTCCAAATTGCTGGTGAAAAATCTTGACAGTGATCTTTATGAAAAAATTCAGCAAAGCAAAAGACTAAAGTTAATCCCGCCTGTTTCATTTCTGGATATGATTGCTTTGGAAAGCAACTGCAAATTAATAATGACCGATTCGGGGGGAGTACAAAAAGAAGCCTACTTTTTTGAAAAGCCTTGCATAATTCTGCGCTCCGAAACCGAGTGGAAGGAAATAGTGGAAGAAGGAACCGCCATTGTTGTAAATGCCGATGAAAACAAAATATTTGCTGCTTACGATTATTTCTCGGAATATGAGGGCATGAGTTTCCCTTCAATTTTTGGAGATGGAAAAGCAGCTGAGTTTATTTGTGAGACCATGCTTACAAATGGGTGACGCGACAGAAAAATTCTAGAGTTCTAATGTTTCGGCGAGCATAGTATTAATAGTATATTTGTCGCACTAACAGTGAAAATATACTATTGAATAATCTTACAAGTTGATTTTATGAATGAAGACTCCAAAACAAAAAGTAAAAACGAATCCTCCAAAAAATATGTAATCTTTCAGTTGGGATCTTATCCCTGGCAATCTCCGGAGGAAGCTACCTCGGGATCAGGAATATTGCATGAAGCTCAACATGAGGTTTTTAATACAATGGATGGAGTAGCCAGTTATTCGATATTTCCTTCTGGTTTCGCTCGTCAAAAGAACAAAGACCTGAGCAGGAACGATGTCAGGATTTACGAAATGGATTCTGAAGTACCGGAATATAGTCATCCTGACGGGCATCGTTGGGGGGGAGTAAGTGATGAATATGTGGAAAAATTCATTTCCGATCATGAAAAACTCGTTTACGATTATATGTTGGAAATTGAAAACACCTTTGAAGCAGGTTCCGAGATCCAACTTTTTATTGCCCATCATACTTGCATTAACAGCATTATTGCGAAAAAGGTAATGGAAAAGAGAGCTGCAAATGGCTTATCGGTTCCGCCCATTGTTATCTTTTTACATGGTACTGCTATGATAATGATGGAAAACGAATTGCGGGAAACCGCATTGGTTAAATCTGGTGAACTGGAATCTTCTGACAGGAAATGGCCTTCCTCATTTCATAAGCAACTTACAGAATTAAAGGTTTTTGAAGATTGCGACAAGCCCGGAAATGCAAACCTTGCCTACGCCATTTCCGAAGAGAATATGGATGTGTTTTCTGATTTATTTCCCTTGTTTGATAAGGAGAAGTTCATTTTGGCAAATCCCGGTTTTAACAATTGTTTTATTCCTCGTCCTCAAATTAAACTGGAAGATGTGTTAAAGGAAGCCAAGTTAAAACACATTGGTTTGACCAAAGAAAAAACCTTTGATATAAGAACGGATTACAAACATATGATTGTTTTTGTGGGGCAATTTGTTGGATGGAAACGAATTGACGCTGTTTTACGTGCTGCAAGTATTTGGGAGGCAGAATTTGGAGACGAACTTCTGACATTGATTATTGGAAAACAAAAAGAAGAATACAACATTGAATTGCAGAATTTAAATGAAAGCCTTGGAAATAAGAATACCTTTTTTGTTGGGCCACTGATGCAGCCCGAATTGGCCAAATTATTTGCTGCTGCAAGTGTTTGCACATTTCCATCAAAAGCAGAACCATTTGGAATGGTGTTGATTGAGGCTATGGCTTGTGGAGTTCCTGTAGTAGGTGCTAATTCAGGTGGGCCAAGAGATTTTATGACCAATGATGTTGGCTATTTAGTGCCTGAAAGTGATGATAAGCAGGTTTTTAGTAAAAATCTGGCAGAGGCAGTTATAAAAGCAATTAAAGAAGACTGGAAAACAAAGATGTACGAAGAGTGCATTGAGGTAGCTGCACCATTTTCCAATACGCTAAAAACGAAGAAACTACTGAGCGACACACAAAAACTTCTGGGCTTATCTTAATAAATAGTGATTTGGTATTTATTCTCTCAAATCTCAATCTCTCGTCCTCATTTTTAACGAGGATGTAAAATTGTATTTTATCCCCAGATTAAAATTCAGCCATCCTATAATAGTTGGGTTGTTGCTACCACACATTCCTGCTCTTTCAAAACTTATTATTTCGGGGTGAACTGATGTATAAAGTGAGATTTGTTTTGATATTACTTCCTTTAGTTCAAACTCAATTAGAAAACCAAAACCAAATTTATTGTTCTCTGAATATTTCGATTGATAATCTGCCTCAGTAAGGTTCTCATCTTCCAAACGATGAACTTGTTCATTAATAAAAAAATAATTCAATCCAATTTCGGGGCCTATGAATAAACTCGATTTTGGGTGATTAACTACTTTAAATGCATAATTAAGTCTAAGGGCAAGCCTTTGGTTGTTAGGTTCAACTTGTTTAATATAAGTTGAAATACCATCACTCGAGGAGCCGAAAATATCGCTATAATTTAAAGTGCAATAACTGTATTGAACAGCAACTCCAATTCTACTCTTCGATTTTATAAAGTGATTATACTCAATGCCAAGCCCAATATTGCTCTGATATTTATTATAACTGCTTCCCGAATATGTTGTGTAAAAACCAATCTCCTGTGCCGGAAGTTGAGTAATGAAAATTAGGATTGCGATAATTATAAGGGGTGTTTTCATTTTTGTTTTTTTTGCTATTTATTCTTCAATACTTTTTATTTCATCATTATTTCTTTTTCCTAATTTCTTTGCATTTAATGGACTGATCACACTTTCTCCCAATTTCTTTTCTATATCCTTTCTTGCATTTCCAGCCACGTCACCGCCTTTTTTTGCAACTTTCTTATTTTCGTTGAAAGTCTTTGGCTTTTGCTTTTTTGATAATTCAGTTGTAGTCGTTTCTGCTAACATATTTAGTACTAATTCCAGATTAGTCATATTGTCGCGCAGGTTTTCTTTCTTCAAATCCTTGAAGTTTTTGTACTGTTTTGTGGTTAATCCGGTCCAGGCTTTGGTTATCTCATTAGTTAAAATTGCATACTCCAATCCTTTTTTTATACCTCTTTCATCCCATTCATCGGTTAAATCTTTTCTGACCTCAATACTTTTTATTCGTTGGTTGATCCAGTTTTTTGTATAACCTTTCTTTAAATATGTTTCCATTGCACGGTCAAATGCTTTTTCGGGGTCTTCTGTTTCTTCAATTCTTTCATAGCCTACTTTGGCTAGCCAAACTTTAAAAGGTTCTGCTTTAGGCGAAGGAATAGATTGAATTAATCGTAGAAGTTGTTCTGTATCTGCTACATCGGTTATTCTCATTTTTCCATCGGCAGCCTCCATTTTCAAACCGTGACAATTCGTCACGGTTTCATTTCCTTCCTTTTTTAGCCTTTCCTTTAATTTTCTCCAGTATGCCTGTGGATTAACACTCTCTGTCAGTACCCCAATAATATCAACTATTGAGAAATACCACTTTTCTTTTTTTTCATCCCATTGTACTCTAACCCGTTGGTCTTGGAATAGTTTTATTGCATTTTCTTTTGTCATAATTACATTTCAAAAAATCAAACCAAAGGTAGTTAATCTTTTTTAGTCTGCTTTTATAATCAGTCGAAAAATAATTGTTTTCTTTAAATATTCATCAACTATTCAAATTGAATTTATCTTGGTTTTTAGGCAAAAAAAATAAACAACTAATACACTTGTGTTTATGAAAAAAACATTTACTTTTGCAAACCCTTTTTTAGGGATAGAAAATTTAATATTTAACTAATTTAATTTATTATGAACCAGTACGAAACCGTTTTCATTTTAACTCCCGTTTTGTCAGAAGAACAGACAAAGGAAGCGGTAAAAAAGTATGAGGACTACATCACTTCAAATGGTGGTGAATTTGTTCTTAAAGAAAAATGGGGTATGCGCAAATTTGCTTACCCAATCCAAAAGAAATCATCAGGTTTTTATTACTTATTTGAGTATAAAAACGATGGACAGGCAATTGCCGGTCTTGAACTACTGATGAAACGCGACGAACGTATTATGCGTTTCCTAACCGTGAAACTCGATAAACATGCAATTGTTTATAACGAGAAAAAGCGCAAGAAGAAAAAAGAGGCTGCCAAAACTGAAAAGAAGGAAGCTTAGTATTAATTTTTAAAATTACGAAATCATGGCACAAGGAAACTCAGATATTAGATATTTAACGCCGATAGCAGTAGATACAAAAAAGAAAAAATACTGCCGTTTCAAGAAATTGGGAATCAAATATATTGATTATAAAGACCCAAACTTTCTTTTAAAATTTGTTAACGAGCAAGGTAAACTTTTACCACGCCGTATTACAGGTACTTCAACAAAATACCAGAAAAAAGTGGCCCAGGCTGTTAAAAGGGCACGTCACTTAGCGTTGATGCCATATGTTGCTGATTTATTAAAATAAAAGGAGGGTATAGAAATGGAAATTATTTTAAAGAAAGACGTTACAGGAGTTGGTTATAAAAACGACCTGTTGACAGTAAAAGACGGATTTGGAAGAAATTACCTTATCCCCCTGGGATTAGCAATCGTTGCTACCCAATCTGATAAAAAGCAACTTGCTGAACTTAAAAAACAGCAGGCTTTTAAAGAAGATAAGATCAGGAAAGAAGCTGATGCTATTGTTAAACTTCTTGAAGGAACTGAACTTAAGATTGCTGTTAAAGCAGGAACCTCAGGTAAAGTTTTTGGCTCGGTTAACAATGTGATGGTTGCAAATGCAATTTTGGAACAAAAGCAGATGGAAATCGATCGTAAGAAAATCATTCTTGACGAAGGCCATATTAAAGAAGTTGGTAAGTACAAAGCAGTTGTTAAACTTCACAAAGATATTAGTGTAGAGATCGACTTAGATGTTGTTGCCGAGTAGGTAAACAATATTATCGTATATTTGAAACCCTGTTACAATTGATTGTAGCAGGGTTTTTTGTTTGTGGCGATAACCCTGGGCTGAAGCCACAGGGTAACTCATGGGAGGTTCAATAATGAGTTGCCCCGTCCTTTAGGGCGGGGACTATAAATATTTGAAAATGATAAGCAAAGCCAAAATAAAGATAGTAAATTCCCTTAAAATGGGGAAGTTCCGCAAGCAGCACAAAATGTTTATTGCGGAGGGAAGTATAAATGTTCTCGATTTTATAAAAAGTGGTTTGCAGCCTGTTGATCTTTTTGCAAATGGAAGTTGGATTGAGAGAAATACAAATTTCTTAGACTTTGAAAATATCAATACTGTTTCTGAAAAAGAACTTGCCAGAATTACTGCTCTTAAAAACCCATCGGAAGTGCTGGCTGTTTTTAATTTACCTGAGAACAAAATTCCTTTGCCATCAAAAATAAATGGTCTGGTTTTAATGCTCGACGACATTAAAGACCCCGGAAATCTGGGCACAATTATACGCACTGCCGACTGGTTTGGAGTAAAAGATATTATTTGTTCGAAGCAAACAGTTGATGCTTTTAATCCTAAAGTTGTTCAGGCTACAATGGGGTCGCTGTCGAGGCTAAATGTAAGTTATAGTGATTTAACCGATTGGCTGAGTGGGGTTAGGACTGAAACTAATATTTATGGTGCAGTTTTAAAAGGAGAAAGCATTAAAGAGATTAATAAACCTAAAAACGATATTTTAGTAATTGGCAGTGAGGCTCATGGAATTTCGGCTGATGTTTTGAAATTTGTAAACAAACCAATTACGATTCCTAGTGCTGAAGTTGGTGGTGCCGAAAGTTTAAATGCCTCCATTGCAACTGCTATATTATTGTATGCTTTGCTTACTTGATTAGATTTTAGGCTGACTTTGCTTTTCCAAATTTATTTTCATCCAACTTGGTTCTCAGGAGATTTCTCCGCTCACATTCTCCGCTATGCTATGAATGTTCGGTCGAAATGACAACTGGATTCCAAGAGAAAAACTATTCTACCTTTCCATATTATGATTCATGACTCCTAATACTTTTTTCTGTTAAATAGTTCACTAGTCAATCAAAAAACTGTAAATTTGCAACGTAAAAAAAGAGCAAAAAAATGTATTTAAAATTACTGTTGTTGACCATAGGATTACTTGCAATTGCATTTGCAGGATTTGCCATTAAAATGTTTTTTAAAAAAGATGGTGAGTTTAAAAAACAGTGCTCAACTGTTGACCCACAAACAGGAAAAAACCTTGGCTGTAGTTGTGAAGGTGCACCAGGTGACGGTAGTTGCCGCAGTGAAGATAATGAAGAGCACGAACACCACCACCATTACCCAAAGACGGTTGTTGAGGTGCAGGTTCTTAATGTTGACTAATTTAGTTTCCTCACACTTATTTTGAAATCACAAGTTTCTTGGTTTCAATGTTTCCTCCCGAAGAGTATTTTACCAAATAAATGCCCGAAGAGAAATCACTAGTATTTACCTGAATTTTTTTCTCATTTGTAATTTCTACTTCAAAAATCACTTTTCCTGAAAGATTATAAATTTCCAGTTTAGATTTTGTTCCAATATTTTGACTAAAGATAATTGTTGTTGAGTTGCTGCAAGGGTTTGGACTACAGATAAAATCCAGATTGCTTTCTTTGGTCTTTGTTTCTGTCTCAGCGGTTAAGTCATTCCCATAAATAAAATATCCATTAGTAGTGGCAGCGCAATAAATATGGTTGTTCCTAATGTCAATCTTGCGAAAATAGTTAGCAATTGTTTGGGTTATTTCAAGATTGTAAGGATCGGTTTTGTCAATAATCTTTATGCCAATACGACTAAGGTAAACATAGTTATCTTTTATAGTCATATCCTTAGATATTGTGTTTGATGCACCCCAAAGTAATTCATCGCAATACTCTAGTTTTTTGTCAGGCGTAATTTTTAAAACTACCAAACCACTCCTTACTCGTATATAAATAAATGGGTATTCAATAATTATTTGTTCAGTGCCATAAACTTTTGCTTCACCAAGAATAAATTCATCTTTTAATTGTAGTGGAGCGTTTAATCCAACCAGTAGTTTTATTTTGTATTCATAAGGGTAGTCACCAAAAAAATCTCCCATAACAAAAAATATCCCTGAAACATCTAATGCTCTGCCTTCTTCCTGAAAAATTCTTGATAATTGGGGTAATTCAGGAACAGAGATGTCATATCTCTCTATTGTTTCATTATTGTCCAGCAAGTACAACCAATCCTGATCGATGCAGAAATCCGAAACCCATTTTTCTTCTGCAATAATTTCGCTGACCAATTGAGGGTTATTCGAGTCAAAAACATCAACAATTTTAATTGTTGAATCCGGATCTTCTGTGCAGTAAAGATAGTTTTGATGGTATTTAATATTACGTATTTGTGAAAGCGAGCCTATATTTCCTAAATCAACAGGGTTTAAATCGTCGGTTAGATTAACAATCTGAAGTCCGGCTTCTTCCATTACAAAATAACCAAGATTATTATGTGTGCATATTTCACCAACCGCATCGGTTTTAGTAAACTCATAAACATCCTGGAAATTTTGGAAGTCTGATTTGTCAACAATCCTAAATCCTCCTGATCCCAAACTGCAATAAAAATGGTCTTCATAAACTTTTACATTGTTAAAACGTTGTGTTTCATCGTAGTTACCAATTTGTTCAACCTGATAGATGTCGGAAATGTCGTAAATAAAAACCCCCGAATCAACAATAGTTAAATACGCAGTATCGTTTTCAATGCTTATGTGGCTAATTGTATTTGGAACTGTAAATTCGGTCAAATAAATAATTGTGTCGGTATTGGCTATATCGTAAATTTTCATGCTATTGCCCTGAGGAACAAACAGCATATCGTTGTATGCCTCAATGTACCAGGGAGTAGGGCATGCCCAATTATCACAAATTTGTAAATAGACATCCGGGTAGTATGGGGCTTCCGGATACCGAATATTAAACCCAAATAAGTACTGAGGTCCACTATAACTTGCTATCATAAAACCATATAATATATCATTATTAATAGCGTAAGCATTATAATGGTTGTAGTCGTAAGAATTCCAATACATAAACTCCGGTTGTAGCAGATTGCTGATATTGAACCAACTTGCATCATCTATGTCTGTTGCAATTAATATGGTATCTGTTATAATTGTTCTGTATGCAGATTGAAGACCCTCTGATTCTGAAAGAAATTCAGGATGTGTAGGGTCGCTAAGATCGTAAATTAAAACACCTTTAGAATAAACCGAAATAAACATTTTATTGGAATCGATTGTGATTCCTGAAATGGAAGTATAATTTGTTCGGAAAGTGTTAACTATGCTAAATTCATTATCACCAAGGTTTTCCAGCACATGAATATTCCCACCCTGAGTGAAGTAAGTATAATTTTGGTAGTTGCCAATTGCCCTTGCATTGCCTTCATGTTGCACAATAAATTCATAATCCTGGGCTTGAACAACTGAGGCTAAAAAAGCAAAACAGATAATTGTAAGTAGCGTAATTTGTAACCTAAGGCTTGGTGTTTTCATTCTTATTTGGTTTTAAGATTTGTAAAGTTAAAACAAAAATCTTAATACGAAAAAATAATAGCCGCTAATGCACGAATAATTATTCGCGCATTAGCGGCTTAAGTTTTCTTATTTAAATGTTACCAGTATAGTTTTAGTAATTGATTTCCTTAATCTCAAAGTAAGATTGTGGGTGCAGACAGGCAGGGCAAGTTTTTGGTGCTTTTTTACCTTCGTGAATATATCCACAGTTACGGCATTTCCAAACAATTACCCCATCTTTTTCAAAAACATGACCATTTTCAAGGTTGGTATAAAGTTTCGTAAACCTTTCTTCGTGTGCCTTTTCAACTTTTGCAATCATTTTATATGCAACAGCAATTTCCTTAAAACCTTCTTCCTCTGCTACTCTGGCAAACTCAGGATAAAGTTCTGTCCACTCTTCGTTTTCACCTTCGGCGGAAGCCTTTAGGTTTTCCATTGTATCTCCAATTTTTCCTGCGGGATAGGATGCAGTGATTTCCACCATTCCACCTTCTAGAAATTTGAAGAATCGTTTAGCATGTTCTTTTTCGTTAAGGGCAGTCTCGGCAAATATTGCCGAAATTTGTTCAAGCCCTTCCTTTTTAGCCTGCTTAGCGAAATAATCGTAGCGCATTCTCGCCTGCGATTCGCCTGCAAATGATTTAAGCAGGTTCTGTTCGGTTTTTGTTCCTTTTAATGATTTCATTTTATTAATAATTTGATTTATAAAATATTTTATTTTTTAGTCAATGGCCTGGAAATCTGCTTTCTCGGCTCCACAGTCGGGGCAAACCCAGTTGTCGGGCAAATCCTCGAATGAAGTTCCTGCTGGAATACCACTATCCGGGTCCCCTATAGTAGGGTCGTAAATATGACCACAAACCAGACATTCGTATTTGCTTAGTTTATCAATGTTTTCTTTAACTACTTTTTCTGCCTCTTCTTCAGTTTCCGGCTTTATATAAGTAGGCGCATTTTTAGGTGACTTACCATTTCTCAGAGTCTGATAATCTAAGTAAGTGAGAGGGGTCTTATCTGAATCAAGCATTTCATTGTTTTTCAGTAAACCAATAAAAAGTAAGTGTGTACCAACGTCAATTGTCTGTTCCAGTTCACATTCAAAATAGGCTATTGAAACTTGCTTAATAATTGGATTACCCATTTCACCGGAGAAATACTCGATATCTTCGAATTTGTTTATTTCCTTGCCACTTTTGTAGCCGAAGCGACTGATTATTTTTTGGTCAACGTCTTTTTCCAGAATTGAAAATGCAAATTTTTTGGAGGCTGAAATCAATTCTGCACTGAGATTATCCTTATTGCAACTTATTGCAAAACGTGCAGGATCAGCCGTCAATTGAAAAACCGTATTAGCAATGTAGCCATTTAATCTTCCATTGAGTTCGGTACTTACCAGATATAATCCGTAGGATATCTTATAAAATGCTTCTGTGTTCAACATAATGCTTCTGAATTTAACTGTAAAAGTAGTGTGTTTTATAAAAAAAACAAAGTTTGTGAATTGACATTTTAAACTACTTCAGCAAAGTAACGGTCTTCGTCTCTGAATAATCCTTTATTTCTAGGCAGAACTTCCCCATACGGTAGTTTACTTTGTAAACGTAAACTCCCATTGGTGAAGGCTTACCGGAGTAGTTTCCATCCCAGCCTTTCAGGGGATTGTCGGTTTCAAAAACCATTTGACCCCATCTGTTAAAAATTAGAAACTGGTAAGCAGAAATATCATCAATGGAACCAATTGGTGCAAAAAGATCATTATTGCCATCGCCATTGGGCGAAAAAGCCGTTGGGAAAAATAGTTGGTTTTGAATTGGCTCCACTTCAATAAAAACAATATCACCCGAAAGACACCCATCCTTGTCAACAACAACCCAAATCGTAGTGTCTTTGTTAAGGATATCTATTTCAATAGATTGTGAATCTTCGCCAGTTGACCACAAAAATAATGAACTCGGATTATTGGCATCAAATAATAATGAAGAACAGGCTGGCACAATTGTATCATTTCCTAAATTAACCAGAGGGCTGGGCTTAATTGTTAAAGTTTTTATAATTGTGTCGTGACAGTCATCGGTTTTGGAAACAATGAGTTCTACAAAATAATCGCCTGCTTCAGAATACGAATGCTCAGGATTAATCTCTGTACTTGCTTGTCCATTACCAAAATCCCAGTTCATGGACTCAATAAAATCAGGTAGGGGGGAGCAATCGAGATTAAAGGAGGTAAATTTGATTGGTTCATTAATGCAGGCAGTTTCCTTGTCGGGAACAAAATCAATAAAACTTTGGTAACTAAAATCTTCGAAATGGGTATGTTGCTGCGACATACAATAAAAACCAATTTTCCCGGACGAGAAGCATCCATAATGTTCAAATATTATTATATCATCAATTTTAATACGAATATGATTGGAGGCATAAAGCAACTCTACTTGATATTTTTGCCCCGGTTCCCAGCCAAGTGTTTCGCCGTATTTTGTTTTAATAAGGCGACGAATAGGTGGATCATTTTCAGTTCCCCAGAAATATCTGCCTTGATCTGCAGTACTGATAAATCCATTGTAAGAAGATAATCTAAAACCCTCGTAAGCTTTGTATCCGTTGTGAGTACCGGTTCCGCCTCTCCAGTCAAACAAAAAGAACTGATAAGTGTTGTCGTCAGCAATTTGTGTGGGATTATGATATCCAAAAACAATCCCCAAAAAATCATCATCAGTGCCTGTTTCTACTGACATTGTACCTTTAATAAGTACATTAATCATGTTTTGTGGGCTAACAAAGAAAGTAGGTGGGAAAATATAAGAATTATTAATGACATCCGTCGAATCGGACACCACCCAATCAGCGCCCGGTGCACCTTTCATTGTCCAATTATTAAAGTCAAAAATGGTTACACATTCCTGACTATAAACTATTGAAAACAATAAAGAAAAGGCAACTGCAACTATGAATTTCTTAGTTTTCAATTAATACAGTTGTTTAAAGATGTTTTAGAAATGAGACGTAAATTTATAAAAAATAGTTGTCGCCGACAAGTTTTTCAGATGATAATTTTTTCAGATGGGGGGTATCCTTATTCAAATTCTTCAATAATGACATCCTTAAAGCCTGTTGTTGCATAAGTCTCAAAACTGTCTTCTGTTGAGAAAATAAAGAAAGCTTCCAGATCATTTTCCTTTTCAACAAATGACTTTGCTTTTTCAAATCCCATTACCATTAGGGCAGTGGCATAAGCATCGGCATAGGCAGTTGATTTATGTAGAACAGAAACGCTTAGTAAGGTATTTTTTGCCGGATATCCTGTTTTTGGGTCGATGGTATGCGAATATCTTATTCCATCTTCTTCATAAAATTTACGGTAGTTGCCCGATGTTGCAATGGAAAGATCAAGTAATTCTGCTACTGCTTCCAGGTCGCGACTGTCATTTTTGTGTTCCGCAGGCTTCTCAATTCCCACTTTCCATTTGATACCATCAGGCTTTGTTCCTTTAGCTTTTACTTCACCACCAATGTCGATAAGATAATTGCTGATGCCTTTTGATTCGAGGAATAGGCCAATCATATCAACAGAATATCCCTGTGCCACAGCATTGAAGTCGAAACTAATTCGCGGATCTTCTTTTATAATTTTACCTTCTTCGAGTTTAACTTTTTTATAGCCACTTAGGTTTAGAAGGCTGTCAATCATGTTTGGCTCAATGGTTTTATTTTCATCGTAGCCAAATCCCCATGCTTTAATCAATTTGCCAATGGTAAAGTCAAAAGCACCATTGGTTTGCTCAGAAACGTCCTTTGAAATATTGAAATTGTCGATAAAATAATTATCAATTTCAATATCTGTTTCGTTGTTGTTTATTCGTGAAAGTATTGAATTTGGAACCCAGAGCGAAACAGATTTGTCAAAGTCTGTTAGAAGTGAGTCGATTTCTATTTGGAAGTCTCGTTCCTGTGCATCAAAATAAATAATTGAGTAATAAGTACCCTGGGCTTCGCCAACAAGGCTAACCTTAGCATTGTTACTGCCATTGCATCCTACAATTAGAATAAGGATAAAAAACAGCAATTTCTTCATTATTAAAACTGGTAGGCCATATTAAACTGAAAATCGCCTGTGGTACCAAAAGTTGGCTCACCCTGATAATTATCTCGACCCATTACTCCAAGAGAGAAAATAAAGGACATTGAGAAATGCTTACTAGGCATGAGTACCAAACCATTGTTTATTAATATTTTGTAATAGAAAAATTGTCTGTCATAATTGTAGTTACAATCGTAGCAATAATAATTAACATCCTTACCTACTCCGAACCTAAAGGCAGGCCCCAAAACATAATTTACCTTTTTCTGCCCCATGGGATATAAATTGAGTGTGAAGCCAGAATAAAAAATGCTGTATAATTCGATATCGAATATTTCCGGTAAAGGATCGGTTGGTCCATCGGAGAGCAGACCAAAAGAAACGGGTATTTCATATCCTACTTTTCCATTCTTATTCAGGAATTGATAGGCCATTGTAAATCTTCCGGCAGGTAGGGCAAGTACATTAAACGAAACTGAATTTGCACTGTAATTAGCTGTATTTGAAATCATGTGTTTCCCCACAAATTCAATTATTTCACCATCTTCAGTAATAAGTTTTACTAATTCATTTTTGTTTATTGAGTAATTCCTGTTTTGCGATGAGTTGAAAATCTGAAAACTAACTGAGTCCTGACTTTGATATGACTTAGTAATTTTGAGCATATTGCCATTGGAAAAATAAAGTAGTTCCTGTGCGTATGAGAAAGAGGCAAAGAGCGAAAGTACAAGAACCAAATAAATATTTTTCATTATTGAAACCTATAAATCATATTAAAAGAAAAAGCTCCAGTTGTCCTTACTTTTTCGTCTGCATACTTTGAGTCAACATATCTAATTCCCAAAGAAAGCTCTGCTACTAGGCTAAGAGCCGGTACAGGAGTGAACATTATTCCATTATTAATGTGAAATTTGAAGTAGAATAAGTCTTCTTCATGGTAGTAATCATAGCAATTGTAGCAGTTGTTGTATGATTCGTAACGACCAGAACCAACCCTTAAGCCTGGTCCTAGAAAATATCGCCATTGGCCTTGCCCGGTTGGGTAGATGTTAAGATTAACTCCTGTATAAAATTTGTTTTGAAAATCGCCCAGTTCCTGATAATCTCCGCTATATCCAATGGATAGTGGAATCTGGATACCCATTTTACCATTGTTGAATATTCTTTCGTAGGAAATAGTAAAGTTGTTGATAATGAGGTCGGCCAGATGGTAGGCAATCAGGTTGTTGTAAGCGCCATCGTTGCTTTTAATGCTACTACCGTCGGTAAAGTCTTTAACCTTGCCGTTTGCGAAAGCAATAAGTTTTATATCTTTATTGTCAACCAGTTTCATTTCTCCACTTGGGCTACCAAATTCTGTGTAAAGTGTGGATGTTTTGGTTGTTTCGCTAACTATTGCAGCAATTTTATCACCTGTTTTCAGATAAATATAATCCTGGGCAAAAGTGTTTATAGCACCACTAATTAGTAGCACTAATACAATTAGGTAATTTTTTTTCATTTTTTATGGTTTTTCTTTAGTTTCTAATACTATAACAAAAGACAAGTGATTTTAGTATTGGTTGCAAAAAAAAGGTGACTAATTTTTAGCCACCTTTTTATTTTTAACTTCCAAAGTCGTCAAACATTATCATCTCTTCTGGTACTCCAAGTTCATCCAGCATTTTAAGTATTGCTGCATTCATCATTGGTGGTCCGCAGAGGTAGTATTCAATGTCTTCCGGTTCGGGATGATCTTTTAAGTAGTTATCGTAAATTACCTGATGGATAAATCCTTTATAACCTTCCCATTTATCTTCTTCAAGAGGCTCAGAAAGTGCTACTTCAAATTTAAAGTTTGGATTTTCCTTTTCTATTTTTTCAAAATGATCCTGATAGAAGAGTTCTTTTTTTGAACGACCGCCATACCAAAAAGTAGCCTTACGCTTAGTTTTTTTTGTATCAAAAAGATCAAAAATATGTGAACGCATTGGTGCCATTCCTGCCCCTCCACCAATAAACATCATTTCATTTTGAGTGTCTTTAATAAAAAATTCACCATAAG
>JAOZNY010000150.1 GCA_029933565.1 Bacteroidales bacterium | reverse complement strand
TCAAAACAAAAGCCAGAGTAGAAAAGTGGTAAAAGGCAAGGATACAAGTGAAAAGGAAATAATTGCCGAGGAAATACAGGTTAAAGAAAAAGATGACTAATTTCTCACTCTTTTAAAAACTCACTTTTTAGGTTAATTCCTAAAAATAAAAATAATGGAGGGTGAAATTACACAATAGAAAAACCTGAATATTATTTTATCTTTGCCCACAGATAAATCAGTCTGTTTGTTAATGAAATTTTCATCACCTCTTTTTTTAATTATCCTTTTCTCCTTTTCATTGGTTTTACAAGGCCAAAATGATGTTGAATGGAAATTGGTGAAAAACTCAGATAATATTAAAGCTTACGTTCAGAAAGGACATTCTTCACAATTAAAAAAAGTCAAAGTTGAAACTGTACTGAAAACATCCTTATCAGAACTAGTTGCTGCAATTAAGGATGCCGAAAACCATAAAAACTGGGTTTTCCTAAATGAAAAAGCAGAGGTAGTTGAAGAGATTGATGAGTTTAATTGGACTTACTATGGTATTACCTGCACTCCGTGGCCTGTTTGGGATAGAGATTTTGTAACAAAGGTTCACCTGAAACAAAATGAAATAGATTGTTCAATATCTATTCTTTCAACTTCCATACACGATAGCTTACCAGAGAATGACGGTATCGTAAGGGTACATTACATACGTTCTGTATGGGATTTTAATCCCATCGGAAATGGTACTGTTCATATTTCAATTTTGCTTGAGGTTGACCCTGGTGGCAATATCCCAATCTGGCTAATTAATATGGCAGTTTCAAAGGGTCCTTATAAAACTGTTGAGGGTTTGATTAATGAAATTGAATCAGGAAAATACAAAGATTACAAACTCGATTATATCGAAGAATTTGTTTTGGAATAAAAAACCTAAGTAATTATAAAACAATCAAATTGCTTTTATCCTATTTTTGCCAAAAAAAATACTGATGTCTGAAGCAAATCTCACAAATATTTCTGAACTAGGCGAATTTGGCCTAATCGACGAATTAACTAAAGATATTAAAACAAAAAATAAATCAACGGTCGTTGGAATTGGTGACGATGCTGCTGTTTTAAATTACCCTGAGGGGAAGCAAATTCTAGTATCCAAGGATTTACTTATAGAAGGAGTTCATTTTGATATGACTTTTATGCCCTTGAAACATCTTGGCTATAAATCGGCAGTTGTTAATTTTTCGGATATGGCTGCCATGAACGGAAAGCCAAAGCAAATGATTGTTGGATTGGGTGTTAGCAGCAAGTTTTCACTTGAAGCACTTAAAGAAATTTACAGTGGCATGAAAATGGCCTGCGAAAAATATGGTGTTGACTTTGTTGGTGGCGACACCACAAGCAGTACACATGGGTTGTTTATCTCTGTAACTGTAATTGGTGAAGCAAATGAAAAAGAAGTTGTTTACCGTTCAGGTGCCAAACCCAACGATTTACTATGTGTTTCGGGCGACCTGGGTGGTGCGTATATGGGACTTCTGGTATTGGAGAGAGAGAAGCGAGCCTTTCATGCAAATCCAAAAATGCAGCCGGAACTCGAAGGTCATGATTATATTTTACAACGACAATTAAAACCAGAAGCGAGAGTTGATATTGTTGATGCACTGAAAAAAGCAAAAATTCTTCCTACATCCATGATTGATATTTCTGATGGGCTGGCCTCTGAAGTTTTACACATTTGTAAAGCATCAAACACCGGCTGTGTTATCGATGAAGAAAAAATTCCCATCGACCAATCGACATTTGAAATGGCTAAAAAGTTCAAAATTGTTCCTACGGTTGCTGCCATGAATGGTGGTGAAGACTATGAACTACTATTTACCATTGACCAAAATGACTATGAGAAAATAAAAGCCATCGATGAGGTCTCGATTGTAGGTTATATTACAGATAAGGCTGAAGGACAACGCTTAATTACCAACGATAATCAGTCGTTTGATATTGAAGCGCAGGGCTGGGATGCTTTAAAGAAAAATAAATAGTACCCTATAAAACTTAAAAATGCCAATTACTGACATCATTATCTTAGTCGTTGCCGGAGTCATGGTTGGCTTTATCAACACTTTGGCAGGGGGGGGAAGTATAATCTCCTTGTCAGTTTTAATGATGCTTGGTTTACCGGCCTCAATAGCAAACGCAACAAACAGAGTAGCAATAACAATTCAAACATTTTCGGCTACAGCCAGTTTTAAACAACAAAAAGTACTTGACCTTCGAAAGGCAATCCATATGGCAATACCTGCCACATTTGGATCCTTACTTGGTGCCTGGCTTGCCATCGATATAAATGAGGAGGTTTTTGAAAAAGCAATTGGCGTGATTATGCTAATAATGCTTGTGTTTGTTTTCTATAAACCAGGAAAGTATATTTATGGCCGCGAAGATATTATTGAAAAACCATTAACATGGAAAACATACGTAATATTCTTTGCCATAGGTATTTATGGCGGTTTTCTGCATATGGGGGTTGGATATTTTCTTTTAACTGCAATAGTTTTGGGGGCTGGTTACGATTTAGTAAAGGCTAATGCAATTAAAGTTTTTGTGGTTCTTGCTTACGTTCCATTTTCTCTTTTGGTTTTTATTATCTACGATCAGGTAAACTGGATTTACGGCCTTGTTTTAGCAGTTGGAAATGTTGTTGGCGCACTTATTGCTTCACGACTTGCCGTTTCAAAAGGTGTGGACTTTGTAAAGTGGGTAATTGTAGTAGTAATACTTCTTACCTCAGGGCAAATGTTTGGACTATACGATTTAAGAGAATTTATTGATGCTTTAACAAATTAACTCAATCAGGCATTTTAATTGAATACGGTTTATCCAAATTTCTCTTTAATTCCTTCATCATTTTATCATATTGACGACTTTTGTCTTTTGTATTACAACTCATTAAAGCAATGTATGCTTTTTCGTAATCTTTATTTCTATAATGATAAACAACATAATTAAATAAACTTGTTTCGTAATGAGGATAGTATGTAAGCGATTTATTAAAATAATCTGAAGCACTTTTATTATCGCCCATTTCAGCCGATAGATTTGCCAGATTATTAAGAACGCCAATCTGAGTTGGAAAATATCCTATAGCAGTTTTAAATGCAATTAATGCTTGTTTTTCCTTCTTCATATTAACATTAGAAACTCCAATATACATATGTATTGGCATTGAATACGAATCAATAGTTGTTAAAGGATGAAATGCCTTTTCGGCATATTTTTTCATCAACTTCCAATTCTGTCTTTTCTCTTCTTGTAGTACCTTATGAACGTATACTTCTGAGTTTACCAATAAAAATGAATAATAAATAGTGAAGGCTGCAACAATTGCCATAACAGCAAAACTTCTGTTAAACAACTTCTTGTTTGGTGTTTTCGCTCCAATGTCTGACTTATAATAAATACTAACTATTGCCGCCATCATTAACATTATATAAACCTGATGGTTTATTCTTTCCAAAGGGAATGTAAATAAAGCAATAACCAAATACCCAGCAATCCCCGATAATAAGAAAGAACTAAACAAACGTTTTTCCTTGTCCTCTTCACTTAAAACTATTTTAAAACCATAGATTACTACACTAAGAAAGATTAACAAATAAAATACCAAACCTAATACTCCTTTTTCAGATAGTACCCATAAAAAGTCGTTATGTGGCCGGCGCCAGTTTTGATAATTTGCACCATAATTTTTAGTGTAATAAGGTAAAATTTCAATTTTCCAATTGCCTGCTCCAACACCAAGAACTATATTATCCTTTGCCAAATTCCATGTTGAATTCCACATTTTCAATCTGCCTTGATTGTTATGCGACTTGGAATCAAAAAGGGAAGAAACCTGATAATTCATTAAACTTAAAGTTCCTGATTTTTTAAATATCAGATAACTACCTAATCCAACTACAATAATTATTACAGCAATAATTGAAGTCTTCTTAATTGACATTGATTTATTGACCGCCTTCTTATTTCTATTTGAAAGGAAATATAAGAGCGCAAAGCCGAACACAAAAACGAGAGTTGCTACCCAAAC
Organism: Bacteroidales bacterium; assembly: GCA_029933565.1. Taxonomy (GTDB): domain Bacteria; phylum Bacteroidota; class Bacteroidia; order Bacteroidales; family F082; genus BM524. The sequence continues at coordinate 3,313 of JAOZNY010000150.1, read as the reverse complement.
TGATCGGGTTTGTAGAATAACAATATTCAACAAAATCATTAATGTTGAATAAACACTAAGACCCCACCACCACTTTTTAAATGTAAACACTCCAAATAAAGTAAATGGAAACATTAAAAACAAAGAAATTGCAAATTGATTTTTATGACCCATTAAGCCTTTAATTTCATATAAAGCTGCAAGTAGTTTTGCTCCCGAATTGCCTGGTACCTTATCGAAATACTGATACAAACCAATTGATGTGGCAATTAATGAACTAATTATAACTGCTTTAGTTAAGTAACTAATTACTTTTTCATTGTTGATGAAAATTTGAGTGGCAAAAATCAATAGGGCCAATGAAAGAAATGTTTTAATTATGTCGTAAAGCCCTTCAGTAGGGTTTACAGCTACGGTCATGGAGATTATTGAGAATAATAAATATAATCCAAAGGCTGGAAAAATAATTAATTTAATAAAATCAAATTTGGGAATATTTTTTAAAGGTTTAATGGCATTAATTACCGAAAAAATTAAAACTACAATTCCTAAAACAAACATTCGTGGTGCCAAATTGGGATCAAGTGTTCGGCTTGAATAAACTAATGGAATAATTAGAATAGTAGTAATTAATAAAAAGAACAGTGCTATAGGCTTTGCTTTCTTCTGTAAATTCTTTTTTTTCTTTCTCCCCATTTGTCAATAATAATTTTTGTTATTAGCAAAAGTAAAATAATTTCTTCAAAACTAATAAATAACTATGGTTCTGTTATGGTATCAAAAAAACTTAGGTCAGGAATTTTGGGCCAAAAGGAACTATCCTTAAAACTAATGGATTTTGTTGCTTTGGAATTATTAAAACGAAATTCACCAAAAAAATAGCATTTCTTAAACTCACAACTACTGAAAGACACCTGCAAAAAATCTGTTCTACCATAAAAATATGAATTGTTAAAAACTGCCTGATCAGCAAATTCAGCATAATTTGCCAAAAAGTTTTGCCTGCTGCTAATTAGCGAAAAGTCAGCATAACCAATAAACTTAGCCACACTAAACTGAACTTCGGAATTAAATGTAACAGCCTGAAAATAGGCTGTTTGCTCAAACTCGGCTTTGTAGAAATTTGCCTTCTGCATAAAATTTGCATTTTGAAAGCGTGCATCTCCATGAAAAGAACATTCAGAGAAATTTGCTTTTTGGAAAAAAGAACATTCTTCAAAACTCACTTCTTCATTAAAAAAACTATTCGAAAAATTAGCCCTTCCCATAATACTGCTTGCCCTAAACGACACAGGCTTTTCAAATGTACAGCCAACAAAACTCACATTACTATTAAAAATACTCAATACCGATGTTCCATCTTCGTTGGAAGAATAAGCAGTAAGTTCATCGTTAAAAGTACAGTTAATAAAGGTAATTGAGGAGTTAATTGTTACTTGTGAGGTAGCGGGATTAATCTTATTTGCTTTCAATATTTCAGTCAGGTTTATCTTTTCATTAAAAACCTTGTCCTCAAAATAAATATCCTTGCCAGTTTTTAATAATTCTTCAATATTGTTTTTACTTTCATTACCCCCTGTTGAAGAGCATGTTGTTACTAGTAATACAAAAACTAAGTAAATGAATTTCATAACATTATGTTATTTTTAATTGTTTCTGTGAAATAAAACGAACCCTTCAAATTTAATAAATCGAAGGGTTCGGTATTATTTCTGATATTTAATAATTGTCTATTATTTTTCGTGCATCTTTGAAGACTGCTCAAGATGTTTGACAACTCTTTTATCAAGTTCTCCCGATCTTTTCTTGGCTTTAACAAAACTAAGAATTTCCTCAGGTGTATAAGCATTTCTGTTCCCAGCATTAACGGCAGTATTAAATCTTGTGCTTTTTGTGGTGTTTACATCAAATTCAATATCATTATTAAACTGCATCACCTCGCTATTACTTTTCTTGCTTGATTTTAAAACAACTCCATTAACAAACCATGCTGGATCAGGATTTGTTGTGTAGAATAAATTGTTCATTTCATTCTGCTCCTGGAATACATCTTCAGCATCAGCAACTAATAGCAAATAGTAAGCTCCTGTAATATCGGGCATATAATAATTTCTATAAAGACTTTCTGTTCCCCAAACTGTTTCTGCAAAACCGTTACCTGATGCTATTGGGAAATTAATTATACAATTGTAATCTGTTGGACATTCGTAAGTGTTGGCCGGAATGCTTGTATTAAACTGATCATAGAAAATTACGCCATAATCATCGGCATTATAGGCATTGTAGTAAATATAAACATACGACCAGTTTGCTGATGGTGAAGCAGTTTGGTCTCCAACATTGTAAATGTTAAACTCTATTTGTCTTTCGGCATACCAATCGTCGATTGAAATATCACTAAAAACCCAAGGAATTAAATCAACACCACTTACATTTGGATCTGGGTCATCAGGTGGTTGTACATTTCCTTCATCATCGGCCATAATAAACAGGGCGTTACCACCATTTAAAGTAGCACAAAACTCATCTACCATAAAGTTGTAATCAATCCAAATATAACCGTAATCACCCCAATTTGTACTCCATGAATTAATAACCTTAAAAGCACCATTTGGCCCTTTATTATCATCGTAACCCGCAATAACAAGAGCATGATAAGAATGCATCCCAACACCATCGTAGGTTGTATTTGCCGACATTACATTATCGGAATTCCAACTCATAAAAGCATCTGATAATTTTGCTCCTAAAACAATAGGCACATTATTAGCAAGATTTTCCCTTATTTTACTTATCGACTTTTCAATTCTTCTGTAATATTTTATTTTATACTGATTGGCCTCGTTAGTCCAACTTTGTTCTAATCCTGATTGCGAGCAATCGCCCAGATTATCATAAGGAACAGTTGCCAATGTGGCTACGCCCCTACTTAAAAGAAGATCGAGAGCAGTAGTAAAATTTGTTCCATTGCAATCATTGCCCTTTACATTATCATCGAGGGCAGTAAAAAAATCTTTTGGGCTAAATTGTTTTGATGGCGAAGCAAGATCAGAAGCACCATATCCGTGAGTCATTCCGTTAACTGCTGTTTTAGCATTGTAAGCAACTGCCCATGCAACACATGTTCCATAAGGATTTTGATTGCCAATGGGAGGAAACTTAGGAACAAGGTTTACCGAGGAAGGTAAATCATCAGATCCAAAACCATAATTTGTGGTAGTTGGCACAACTGCCATGTCATCACTACCATACCAACCTGTTGCGTTTTGATCACCGTCACTAGGTTCCACATCATCTTTCTTACAACTGGTTACTATGAAAACCATGGCAAGAA
>JAOZNY010000149.1:2108-7401 GCA_029933565.1 Bacteroidales bacterium | reverse complement strand
AATGGAAATGCCATTTAAATTTGGGAAACTTGTAGTTGGTGGTCAGTTTATCAACAGGGAGAGAGAGTTAAAAAATCTTGAGCAAAACATTAACAGCCATATTAGCACTGTGCTTATTTCGCCAAGGCGATGGGGAAAATCATCGTTGGTGAGTACGGTGGCCGAGAATATGCAAAAAAAGAATAAGCGGATCAAATTCTGTTTTATCGATTTGTTTTCCATTCGTGGCGAAGAGGAATTTTATCAGGCATTTGCAACGGAAATAATAAAAGCCACTTCATCGAAATGGGAAGAATGGGCAGAAAACGGAAAAAAGTTTATTAATAAATTAATCCCGAGATTTCAAATTGGTATTGACCCGCTAAACGATTTCTCAGTTTCTTTTGATTGGAAGGAGTTAAGAAAAGGTGGTGAAGAGATACTGAACTTGCCGGAAAAGATTTCACAGGAAAAGAATATTCAAATTGTAGTTTGTATTGACGAGTTTCAGAACATCAGCCATTTTGATGAGCCTCTACTAATGCAAAAAAAGATGCGGGCTGCCTGGCAGCGTCATCAAATAAGCACTTATTGCTTGTATGGCAGCAAACGCCACATGCTTGCCAATTTGTTTGAAAACAAATCAATGCCATTTTATAAATTTGGTGAAACTGTTTTTCTTGAAAAGATTGGAGGAAGACATTGGGAGAAATTTATTGTTGAACAATTTGCTAGGACACGAAAAGAAATAAGCGCCAAACTTGCAGTCAGCATTGCTGATCGCATGGAAAATCATCCATATTTTGTTCAGTTGTTTGCATCAAAAGTATGGAAAATGACAAGGAAGAAATGCAGCCCAAAAATTATTGAAGCAGCACTCGAAGAAATAAAACTTCAATATTCAATAATGTTTCAGCGCGAACTTGACAACCTAACCAATAAGCAGATTAATTTTCTTAAGGCCATAACAAATGATGTAAAACAATTTTCCTCAAAAGAAACTTTAAGTATGTACAACCTTGGCTCGCAGGGAAATATAAAGCGATTGAAAAGTGCGCTCGAAAACAAAGAGATACTGGATTTTTGGGGTGGAAGAATTGAATTTATTGATCCATTATTTAAAATTTGGTTTGAACAGGATTATCTGAAGAAAGGTTTTAGATGAGTGAAATTTGCGTAAAAAAATTGAATATTTTTGCAAAAAATCGAAATAATGAATCATCTAAAAAAAATTGCAAATACAGTTAGGGGCTTATCAATCGATGCCATTCAAAAAGCAAATTCAGGTCATCCGGGACTTCCATTGGGCATGGCCGATGTAGCAACAGTACTTTTTAACGAGCATCTGAGGTTTAATCCTAAAAACCCTAACTGGTTCAATCGCGATAGATTTGTTCTTTCAGGCGGGCATGGTAGCATGTTGCTTTACAGTCTTCTGCATCTTTATGGCTATGAATTAAGTTTAGACGATATTAAACAGTTTCGCCAGTGGGGAAGCAAAACGGCAGGACATCCTGAATATAAAGAAACTCCGGGAGTAGAAACAACTACCGGTCCTCTGGGTCAGGGGATTGCAAATGCTGTTGGATTGGCAATGGCTGAGACTATGCTTGGAGCAAAATATAATAATGTAGTTGACCACTTTACCTACGTAATGGCAGGTGATGGCGACATGCAGGAAGGCATTAGCCATGAGGCCAGTTCATTTGCCGGACACAACAAACTAAGTAAACTGATTGCATTTTATGATTCAAACAATATTACTATCGATGGTGATACCAGTTTGTCTTATTCGGAGGATACTTTAAAAAGATTTGAATCCTACGGTTGGGATGTTCAGGAAATTGATGGTCATAGTTACGATGAAATTAACTCTGCAATAATTAAAGCACAATCAACCCCAACACCTTCATTAATTATTTGTAAAACCGTAATTGGTTTTGGTAGCCCAAATAAGGCAGGTACTGCCGATAGTCATGGTGCTCCACTTGGTGCAGAAGAGATATTGCTTACAAAAGAAAATCTGGGTATTTCAAAAGATGAGTTTTACGTTTCTGATGAAGTTTATGAAATTACTGGCGTAGCAGTTATCAAAGGTGAGGACCTGGAGATAGAATGGAATAAAAAGTTTGATGGATTTTTGGCTTCCAATCCTGATAGCGGAAAAGAGTTACAGCAAAGGATAAATGGTGAGATCTGCGATTTTGAACTCCCTAAATTTGAGGCTGGCAGTAGTTTGGCAAGTCGTGCTTCATCGAGCAAAGTACTTGAGAAAATTGTTCCTACTTTTCCTTCACTGATTGGAGGTTCAGCCGATTTGGGACCAAGCAACAAAACCAAAGTAAAAGGTTCAGTTGGTTGTTCTGCAGCAAACATGAACTGTAACTATATTCATTATGGTGTTAGGGAATTTGCCATGGGAGCCATAATGAACGGACTGGCAATACATGGTGGTTTTATCCCTTACGGAGGAACATTTTTTGTTTTTTCTGATTATATGAGGTCCGCGATAAGGATGGCTGCACTAATGGGCTTGAAAGTAATTTATGTTTTTACCCACGACTCAATTGGAGTTGGTGAAGATGGTCCAACGCACCAGCCTGTTGAGCATTTGGCATCCTTGAGGGTTATTCCAAATTTAACAGTTTTCCGTCCTGCCGATGCTAAGGAAACGGTAGCGGGCTGGAAATTTGCGCTGGAAAATAATGGCCCAACGGCACTTGTGTTAACACGTCAGAATTTGAAAACTTTAGAAGGTTCGTTTATTAATGAAGATGCTGTAAAAGGTGCTTACATTGTTTGCGAAGATGATCAGTTTGAATTGATAATTATGGCATCGGGCTCAGAAGTGAATATTGCTTTGGATGCAAAAAAATTACTAAATGAAAAGGGGACTAAAGTAAGAGTTGTCTCCATGCCATCGATGGAACTTTTTGAAAAACAAAGTGAAGAATACAGAAATTCTGTTTTTCCTGCAGACAAAAGAAAGCGTTTGGCTGTTGAGGCAGCATCTTCGCAATCGTGGTACAAATATGTTGGGCTCGATGGCGAAGTAATTGGAATGGATAGTTTTGGCGCTTCTGCTCCTGCAGAATTACTTTTTGAAAAATTTGGATTTACCGCTGAAAATATTGTTGAAAGGGCAGAGGGTTTGTTGAGTAAATAATTACAACAGGAAATCTTTATCTTTAAGCGAAAGTTACAGACTTTCTTTTATTAAAAGGTTTAAGATGCAATCTTAAACGAGTTTCATATTCAAAATAATAGAGTCAAAAAAACCAATCTACCTTGCAGGCTGGTTTCTCTGCTTTACTAATGACAAAAGAATTAATTTTTTATACCTTCTGAGTTAACTATTAATAGATACTCTTGATTGTTATTCCACCAAATCCATCTCCTCAACCAAATATCCTGCCCCTGCAAATTTGTCAACAATAAAAAGGAAATACCTAATGTCGAGTGAGATATTTCTGCAAACAGTTGGATCGTAAACCAAATCGCTCATGGTACCTTCCCAGCAACGGTCGAAATTAACACCAACCAAATTACCATCTGCATCCATAACAGGACTGCCTGAGTTTCCACCTGTAGTGTGGTTGCTTGCTGCAAATGCCACACGCATGCTGCCATCGCTTGCAGCGTACTTACCATAATCTTTGTTTAGGTAGAGGTCCTTAAGTTTCTCTTCAACAACGTAATCGTAAATGTCGGGATTTTCTTTTTCCATTATCCCCTCAAGGGTTGTAAAGTGTTTGTAGTAAACAGCATCTTTGGGCGAAAACCCATTAACATTTCCGTAACTTACCCTAAGGGTGAAGTTGGCGTCGGGATAAAAACGCTTTGCAGGTTCCATTTCCATTTGCGCTTTCATAAATCTTCTTTGTAGGCTGTCGAGTTTGGCATTTACGTAAGTAAACTGACCCTTAATTTTTGAAATATAAATCCCAACAAACTCATCGGAAATCTTATAAGCAGGATCTTTCAAGATTTTTTTATATGATTTTTTGCCATAATCATTAAGCAGGGAATTAACCAGATCTTCGTTGTCGAATATTGATTTCTCAAAAATATAATTAGTGTATTTTGCATAGTCACCATTGTACTTTGAGTGAATTTCAGAGAAAAACTCAGGTTTGAAATCACTTTCAATATTTTGGTCGTAATACTTTAGCATTTCTGCCATTACCTCTTTGTCGATTGGTTTGTAATAGTCCTTAAAAAATGATGCGCTGTATTTTTTGAGTTTTTCAATTTCCTTGTTTACATCCACTTCTGCAATATCTTTATTTTGGCTAATTTCAATAAGTTTTCTAAATCTCGAAGAAAACCTAATAATCTCCATTGCCATAGCCGATTCACTAAAATAATCTCTTGCCAAACTGTAAGGCCGTAGTTCGGTATAAGTTTTTTCAAACGACTCGATGAGGCCTGAATACTCATCTTTGGTATAATCCGAAGAGTTTACCCAATCTTCAAATTCAATCTCATAAGCCTGTTTCGTTTCAATTGCCTTCATGCGTTTAACCCCTTTGCTCTCGCCTATCATTTTTTTCCAGTAGTTAGAAACTCTTGCATATTTACTTGCATACTGAATACGAACCTTAGGGTCTTTGTTTTGATATTTGGAGAAAATATCAAGACGGGTTTGTCTTAATTTTATTTTTTGTGGGTTACCAACTTCTGTAATAAGTTCAAGTGCAAAAGAAGGCAGGTACTCATTTGTGCGGGCAGGATACCCGAAAACAAAAGTAAAATCACCTTCGTCGACACCTTTTATGGAAATTGGGAAATGATATTTTGGAGTGTAGGGAACATTGTCTTCCGAATATTCAGCCGGTTTGCCATCTTTGTCAACATAAATCCTGAAAAGAGAGAAATCGCCGGTATGCCTTGGCCACATCCAGTTATCGGTATCGCCACCAAATTTACCAATATTTGATGGAGGAGCACCAACAAGGCGGATATCTTTAAATACTTGGCTGATAACCATATAATATTGATTTCCCTTGAAAAAAGGAACAATCTTTGCCTTGTATTCTGAGTCTTTCTCAAATCCTTCAACCAGCGATTTAATATTATCCTTAATCATTGCTGAGCGTGCACTTTCAGTCATTTCATCATTAACACCGTTAAATACTTCCGATGTTACTTCTCTCATTTCAATCATCAAAGTGGCTGTTAAACCGGGGTTGGGAAGTTCCTCCGCTTTGCTCATTGCCCAAAATCCATCAGTAAGGTAGTCGTGTTCAACCGAAGAATGTTTTTGAATTTGCCCAAATCCACAGTGGTGGTTTGTAAGTAGCAAACCTTCGTT
>JAOZNY010000149.1:0-2008 GCA_029933565.1 Bacteroidales bacterium | reverse complement strand
TTTCGCCTTCAATTTCAGGAGGTATTGAAGCAATACTGAAAACATTACCGGGTGTTTCTTCCAATAACGAAATGAGTTCGCAATACTCAGTTCGTGGTGGCAACTTCGACGAGAATCTCATTTTTGTAAACGATATTGAAATTTATCGCCCTTTTCTGGTTAGTTCGGGAGAGCAAGAAGGTTTGAGTTTTATTAACCCTGCATTAACTTCGTCAGTATTATTTTCGGCCGGAGGTTTTGGTGCCGAATATGGCGATAAAATGTCGAGTGTGCTGGATGTTAAATACAAAACTCCCACTGAGTTTGGGGGTTCTTTTGCAATTAGTCTTTTAGGTGCCGAACTTGCATTTGAAGGAATCAATAAGAAAAAAACTTTTACATATTTAATTGGGGCACGCTATAAAACAAATCAATATGTATTAAATAGTCGTGATACCAAAGGCGAATACCAGCCAAGGTTTATTGATGTTCAGGCATTACTGAGCCAGAAGTTGAACGAAAAATGGGATTTGTCATTTTTAGGATATTATTCAGCCAATAAATATAAAGTTGTTCCGGCTAGCCGCGAAACAGATTTTGGTACTTTCATGGAAGCCTTTCGCTTTAAAGTGTATTTTGATGGTAGCGAAGTAGATAATTATGAAATGGGGCAAGCAGGCTTAACACTTGGTTTTAAACCCAATTCAAATACTCAGTTAAAACTTATTGCCTCAGCCTATACCACCAACGAAACAGAAACTTACGATGTGCAAGGGCAATATTGGATTGGGCAGTTAGACAATAGTTTGGGAAGTGAGGAGTTTGGCGAAGTTACGCAACAGCAGGGGGTAGGCACCTTCCTTGAACATGCCCGCAATACTTTTAAGGCTACTGTAATTTCTGTACAACACAAAGGTTCTTATATTTCAGGAAACACTTACCTTAAATGGGGATTGAAATATGACCATCAAATTATTGATGATAAAATGAGGGAATGGGATATGATTGACTCAGCAGGTTACTCATTGCCTCACACACTTGATCAACCAGGAAACCCCGACCCCAGCAATCCTGATTTTGAGATTAACTATTTTGTTAAAGGAAAGAATAGTTTAAACCTAAACAGGTTTTCGGCATTTGCCTCCAATCAATGGAAGTTTAACTTGAAGAATGACGATTTAATAACACTAACAGCTGGCTTGCGTACATATTTTTGGGATTATAATAATGAGTTGTTGTTTATGCCAAGGGTGAATATTTCGTATAAACCCTATGCAATGCAAAATATTGTTTTCAGGTTTTCGACAGGAGTTTATTACCAGCCACCTTTTTATCGCGAAATGCGGAATATGGATGGGTCAATTAATCCTGATATTAAGTCGCAACGTTCTATTCATTTTATACTTGGAAGCGATTACCGTTTTCAAGCCTGGAACCGACCTTTTATATTTACAACGGAGGCTTATTATAAAAAACTCGATAATTTAATTCCCTATGTTGTTGATAATGTAAGGATAAGATATTATGCCGATCAACTTGCAAAGGGTTATGCGGCCGGTATCGATTTTAAGGTTTATGGTGAGTTTGTAAAAGGAATTGATAGTTGGATTAGTCTTTCCATAATGAAATCGCAAGAGGATATTTATGGCGATTTTTATTATGATTATTATAATTCTGATGGTGAAATTATAAATCCCGGTATTGGAGTTACAGATAGTGTTAGGGTAGAGCCAGGCTATATCGACAGGCCTACCGACCAAAGGATTAACGTTTCAATTTTCTTTCAGGATTATATACCCGGACAGCCTTACGTAAAAATGCATCTTCGATTACTTTACGGAACTGGTTTGCCATTTGGTCCACCTGAATCGGAGAGATATCAGCAAACTCTCAGAATGCCTGATTACCGTAGGGTTGACATTGGGTTTTCGTGGGAATTTATTAACGAAACAACAACTATGGGACCTAAGAATCCTTTTAGGAATTTTAAGGGGATGGCCGTTAGTTTCGAAATATTTAACTTATTACA
>JAOZNY010000148.1 GCA_029933565.1 Bacteroidales bacterium | reverse complement strand
TGAATAGTACGGAAACCAACATATGATTTTGCTGTATCCTGATATTCGTAAGCCCTTGTTGTTACCTGAAGGTAATAAGCAATATCTTTCCATGAACCACCCCTGATAACTTTTCTTTTCATAACCGGTGGGTCATCTTCTTTAGCAGTGTACGTATAATTTGGGTTCATATCCCATGTAAAATTATATGAAGAAGGGTCAAAAGCTGAGTTTGTCCATTCTGCAACATTACCTGCCATATCGTAAAGTCCCCAGTCGTTAGGTGGGTAGTGTGCTACTATGGAAGTACGTAAATCACCGTCAGCAATGTAATCTCCTCTTAGAGGTTTGAAGTTTGCAAGAAAGCAACCTTTTTCATTTCTGGTGTAAGGTCCACCCCATGGATAAGGATTAAGTGCATAACCACCGCGTGCAGCCCATTCCCACTCTGCTTCTGTTGGTAAACGCCATTCTGCTAAAGCCACTTCACCTTTTTTATCGTTAAGGTTGGCATTTAACAATTCTGTTCTCCAAACACAAAATGCTCTGGCTTGTTTCCAGTTAACACCAACTACTGGATAATGGTCGTAGGCTGGATGCCAGAAATATTTCTCTGTCATTGGATCGTTAAATGAATAGGTGTAATCATGAATCCACGCTAGTGTGTCAGGATAAACACCAATTGTTTCTTTTCTTACGTAAACTGAACGGTCGCGAAGACCTTGAGGCCTGTTGGCTAAACCTGCATTTCTGTAATCTGCATCTTCAGTAAAGTCCTTTGCAGCAGCAGCATGAAGGTCAACCCAATAATACTCGTACATTAATTTACGTGTGTCAATTTCTTTTCTTCTGAAATATCTTTCGTGCTCAGGAAGATACATCTCTTCTAATACATCCCTTACATCTTGATCTTCACTGCTCCATTCTATATCTGATTCCCAGTTAAGGTATGGAGGGTCATATATTTCACCTGTTTTTTCGTTTTCTTCAACTAAAAATTCCTCAGGTCTAACATCCCCAAGCATTGTTCTTGCTATGGAGTCGCGTACCCAAAAAACAAATTGTCTGTACTCATCGTTTGTTATTTCGGTTTCGTCCATAAAGAATGCCGAAACAGAAATAGTTTTAGGTTGTGTTAAACGACTGTGTGTAATATCCTCGTCACCAGCGCCCATTGTATAACTCCCGAGTGGAACAAAAACCATCCCATAAGGATCAGGTTGATAAAATGGCTTTGACTTTTTTCTGGTTCCAACAAGTTCGCCATTGCCGGAGTTACTACAACTACCTAAAAAAACAATTACGACTAAATATAGAATAAGTCTTTTCATAATGAAAATTTGAATTTGATTTCAGTGTTTTCCTTTACTAGATTTTAAGTGCCCAAAAATATAAAATTAAACAAACAAAAATGCATAGCACTCAATTTTAATATTTGATTTATAAATATCTTGTATTTTTATACCTGGTACCAGATCTGTCAGTATCAAGTTTAAAACAATATCCAAGATGTATCTCATGACTTCCTGGCACTCCAATTGCAAGCGTTGGTATATCGTATGAATAACCAATGCGAAAGTCTTTAATACTCATGCCTATCAATACTCCAACCGATTCCTGAAAGCGATAATTTAGACCTCCCCAAAAGCGGTTATTGTATTTAACGATGGCAGAAAGATTATATTGTGTTGAATAAATGTCGCTTTGAATCATGATGGAGGGCTCAATTTCAAACAATGGATTGTTTGGTAAAACAAATTGATATCCACCAACTAAATAAAATGTTCTATCATTTTTTATGCCTACTTCATCAGCGGTAAGTTTTTTTGCTGCAGTTTGAAGGATGTTAGTTGCTGATACACCAAAATAAAATCTATCGGGAGATCTAAAGAACAAACCTAAATTTGCGTCAACAACCATCGAACTTTGTTCGGCAGTAAGTAAAACAGGATCATTATCCTGAAATGCTGTGAATCCAGAGAAATCGATACTTCGGTTAATTAAGTTAACTCCTGCTCCAATTCCCAGTTTACCCATCGACATATCAAGATGAAACGAATAGGCAAGTTGCAAACTTACATCAGACCATTGAGCCAGTTGATCTTGAGTAATTGATCCCCCGACGCCACCATGTAACTTTTTAATAGGCGCATCAGCAGAAATAAAGAAAGTTTGAGGTGCAATACTATTACCTTCTGTGTCTTCAAAACCACTCCATTGCTGTCGTATAATCCCATTAATGCAAACGCCCTCGCTCATTCCGGCAAATGCAGGATTAGTGTACATTTGAGCGTTTTTGTATTGCGTAAACATAGGCGCTTGCTGACCTAGTAATCCCAAGGGCAGGGACAACAATATCACTAAAAATATATTGTAATTTTTAATCTTCAATTCCTTTATTAATTACACCAAGCTAAAATATAAAATTTATAACTAATAACACTTAGTTTTTACATTTGTTGCGATTAAGACAACATTTATTTTTTTATAGTTGCAATTGTTAATAAATATCATTTGATATCTAGGCATATGCTAAATTATTCTGAATACTTTCCTCCAAGGCAAATATCTAAACCAAAGGCTCTTTCAAGCATTGGATGATTAGTAGGTACAAGCCTAAGTTTTCCTCCAACTTCTTCGAGAGGTATGCTTGTTATTTTGTCTTTATCAATTGCAACCATTTTCCCATAATCGTTTTTAGAAATCAAATCAACAGCATAAGCACCATAACTTGAGGCTAATAGCCTGTCCATTGGGGTTGGGCTTCCCCCTCTTTGAATATATCCTAATATTGTTTTTCGTGTTTCAATACCTGTACCTGCCTCAATTTCTTCTGAAATAAATGATGCTGCAGATCTTTTTTTCGGTGATCTGATGCCTTCTGCTACCACAACAATTGAATATGGTTTTTTCTTTTTTGCTCTTTCCAAAAGATATTGGTTTATTTTGTCAATGTCGTAATCGAGTTCAGGAATTAAAATAACATCGCCACCACCGGCAAGGCCTGAATAAAGTGCCAGCCAGCCGGCATGATGCCCCATAATCTCAATTACCATAATTCGTTTGTGCGAGTTGGCTGTCGAATGTAGCCTGTCGATGGCATCTGTTGCAATACTTAGTGCCGAATCGAAACCAAAAGTTTGATGAGTGCCCCAAACATCATTGTCAATAGTTTTGGGTATGCCAATTATATTTAAACCTTCCTTTACCAATCCTGCTGCTGTTCTTTGCGTTCCGTTTCCTCCAATGCACACCAGGCAGTCGAGACCTAATTCGTCATAATGTTCTTTTATTAATTTAGGTTTATCAATCGACAGATGACCTGTTTTTTTAAAAGGTTTTTCTCTGGATGTACCCAAAATAGTACCACCAAGGGTTAGTATTCCTGATAAGGAATTTTCTGAGAGTTCAATGTAGTCTTTGTTGATGAGTCCCAAAAAGCCGGATGAAATTCCAATTACTTCCATGTCGTATTTTACAATGGCCGTTTTTCCAACACCACGTATTGCTGCATTTAATCCGGGACAATCACCGCCTGCTGTTAAAATACCAATTTTCTTTTTTTTACTCATTTCCTTAGTCTTAATTGATTACACTTTCAGTTTTTCGCCCTCAGTTTTTGCTATTACCACAGCCCCGCAACTGTCGCTCCAAACATTGGTTGCTGTACGGAACATATCTAAAATCCTATCGACAGCAATTATCAAACCTATCCCTTCAAGTGGAAGGCCAATTGCTGTTAAAATTACTGTCATCATTACTAATCCTGCCATGGGTATTGCTGCTGCACCAATGGAGGCTAACAAAGCAGTAAGGACTATGATCAATTGATCAACAAAACTGAGGTCGAGGCCATAGGCCTGTGCAATAAATATTGCTGCAATACATTCGTAGAGTGCTGTTCCATCCATATTTACAGTTGCGCCCAAAGGAAGTGTAAAACTGCTGATTTTATTTGAGACACCCGATTTTTCCTCAACTGCATTTATTGTCAATGGCAAAGTTGCTGCCGAAGAAGAAGTGGAAAAAGCGGTTAAAAGCGGCGTTGTCATATTTTTAAGATGCTTAAAAGGTTTGGCCTTTCCAATGAATTTTACAATCAGAGGAAGAGTGACAAAACCATGTATTCCAAGTGCAATTATTACGGTAAACATATAAAGTCCCATGCTGCTTACTAAACCTGCAAAATCGTCCTGATCGGCTACGGTTTTTGCTACCAGACCAAATATTCCGAGGGGTGTAAATTTGATAACAAAAAGGGTAACTTTCATCATTACCTCAAAAATAGAAGTAAAAAACTGTTGTAATAATTCACTGTGTTTTTTGCCCGCTTTTGTTATGAAAAACCCAAAAATAAGAGCGAAGAAAATAATTTGCAGCATATTGTTTTCGGTCATCGCTGTAAAAATATTTTCAGGAATAATCTCTATCAATATTTCTTTAAAACCTCTTTGTTTCTCAACTAATCCTTCAACCTCCTGAATAAAATTGACTTGTGCTCCTACGCCCGGTTTAATAATATTTACTAATATTTGACCAGTAATAATTGCAAAAAAACTAGTGCTTATATAAAAGAGGAGAGTCTTTCCTCCTAATCGACCTAGGTTTGCCCCAGATCCAATATTAGTAATCCCTGAAATAAGTGAAGATAAAATTAATGGGATAATCAGCATTTTTAAGGCACGCATAAAAATATCACCCATCCAACTAACATATTCCAGAGCCGGATTTGAGTAGGCTGACTTAACCAGTTTAACATGGTATTCATCAATTTGATCTTTGCTTAAATATTGTTCTAAAGCATTGTCAAACTCAGCCATTGTTAAATATTCGTTTCCCTCAAGTGTTTTTACTTTTCCAATTACTTGTTCCGATACCTTTTGCTTACTTAGAGTTTCAAGCGATTCGGTGGTAATTATATAATTGGTAGAAAAATAAAGACCATAAAGGATGGCCAGAAGTAATGCGATTAAAATCTGCCAGTGCAGGGCAAGTTTCCTCATAAAATTCTATCTTTGTGGATGTGTCAAAAATACAAAATTATTGATTGCTTTATTGTTCAAACGGCTCAGTATAATTTGTCAAACAAGTTAGTGTGCAACTTTCTTTGTTTGCATTAGGTCTAATATTAAAATGTTTTCTATGAAAAAGTTTTTACTCCTTTTTATAGCTATTACAGTAGTTATTCCCATTTTTGCTCAGTACCAGAACATAATGATTAGTGCTGCCAACGGCCCTAACGAGCCTTCAATAAGTATGGATCCCAAAAACCCTTTGCATTTAGTGGCAGGCGCAAATACAAATAAATATTTTATTTCGGAAGATGGAGGATTTACCTGGTCTTCAGGCATATTAACATCTCCTGAGTTTGGAGTTTGGGGAGATCCGTGTATTATTGTTGATACGGCCGGCGATTTTTATTTTCTTCATTTATCAAATCCGGAAAATGGAAGTTGGATAGATCGCATTGTTAGCCAGAAATTTAGTTTTGACACTTATGAGTGGAATGATGGAAGTTTTATGGGACTGGATGGTACTAAGGCTCAAGACAAGGAATGGGCGGTTGTTGATAGCGCTAATAATAATATTTATGTAACATGGACTCAGTTTGATGCCTATGGAACTTCTGATCCAGACTATTTTAGCAATATTATGTTTAGCAAGTCAATCGATGCTGGCGAAACATGGTCAGAGGCTTTACAGATTAATGAAATTTCGGGCGACTGCATCGACGATGATAACACAACAGAAGGTGCTGTACCGGCGGTTGGGCCTAATGGTGAAATATTTGTTGCATGGTCGGGTCCAGCCGGAATTGTATTCGACCGCTCCTACGATGCGGGTGAAACATGGCTTGATGAAGATATTTTTGTGAGCGATCAGCCTGGCGGATGGGCTTTAGATATTCCTGGAATTAGCAGGTGTAATGGAATGCCAATTACTTGTTGCGATATTAGTTTTACCGAAACTCGTGGAACTATTTATGTAAACTGGTCTGATCAAAGAAATGGCACGGATGACACGGATATTTGGTTATCAAAATCCCTTGATAATGGAAATACCTGGACAGATGCTGTTAGGGTAAATGATGACGCACCTGGAAAACATCAGTTTTTTACATGGATGACAATTGACCAAACTAATGGTGACATTTTGATTGTTTTCTACGATAGGAGAAACCATAATGATAAAGGTACTGATGTTTATTTAGCAAGATCAACTGATGGAGGTGAAACATTTGAGAATATTCAAATTAGCCAAAGCCCATTTTATCCAAGTTCATCAACTTTCTTTGGTGACTACAACAATATTACAGCCCATAATGGTCAGGTGCGACCAGTTTGGATTAGAGCAGAAGGTACTAGCAGATCTCTATGGACGGCAATAATTGATTTGACGGTTGGTGTGGCTGAAAGCCAGGATGGGTCTCCTTTAAGTCTGGCACAAAATTATCCTAATCCCTTTAGAGAATCAACATTTATTTCTTTTAAGATTTTAAAAGATGAAAATGTAAGCCTTGTGGTGTATGATGTTTATGGCAGAAAAGTTACAGACCTAATTAATAATCAGCATCATGAAATAGGTAAATATGAAATCAATTTTACTCCTTCGGATTATAATTTAAAGAGTGGGGTTTATTATTTTGTGCTATCAACGACCAATAGTTTGCAAAAGAAAAAGATGCTTTTGGTAGATTAAGTAGTTGATAAAGTTTGCCATAAGTAGAGTGTTCCTAAAACAATTTGTCTAGTTTTGCGTTTAGTAAACCACTATTAATTTGGGGTATGAATGGAGGATTAAAAGATTTATTGAATCAGATACGTGAGATTGCAAATAAGGATGGTATTGAAAAAATTACCATCTCCGAATTGAGCAAATATCCTGAAATAGTAAAGGAACTCAAGAAAAACAAAATTTCTACCAATAGTAAACTTGCTGAGTATATTCTGGAAAGTGAGAGAAAGACTTTTGAAGTTATTTTTATTGATAATAACTTTGACAATAATTTTGATGCAATAGATATTCTTTTTACCGTTAGTAGGATAATGGGATCCAGATTCTACAGTTTAAGCCCCTCTGTTACACATAAATACAAAGAACTATTTCCTGTTATTTTTCAAAAACATATTGAAAAACGAATTGATTTTATTTTTAAGAAGATTAGCATTAATCTGCAGAAAGGCATTAGTCAAGGGCTTTATAGAAGTGATGTAAGTATTGAATTAATTGCTCGTTTGTATATTTCACGCCTGATCGACATGCACAATCCGGATAATTTCCCACCGGAAGAATTCTCTTTTTCAACTTTATTTATGCAAATGTTTGAAAGTTTTATTATAAACATAGCCACTGAAAAAGGTATGAGACATTTTGAGCATAAAAAAAGAGAAGCCCGAAAAGAGGGATATGGGGTGTAGGGAAGA
>JAOZNY010000014.1 GCA_029933565.1 Bacteroidales bacterium | reverse complement strand
GTATAATATTAAGGGGGCGAGTCACGAGTCGCCAGCGCACTATTGCCATGCTTCATACTCGCGCCAGTTGGTTAGTTTACGGTGGTTTTGACATCAAAATTTTTATAATTATTTTTGTGATAAATAATTGCTGGAAATGAATGATATAGAAAATGATAAAATGGCAATATCTGAAGAAGTTATAATGAATAAGATTTCTATTATTAGAAATCAGAAAGTTATGCTATCCAATGACTTGGCTGAACTTTATCAGGTAGAAACAAAAGTTTTAAACCAACAAGTAAAAAGGAATATAGGGCGATTCCCTGAGCGATATGTTTTTAGACTGACAGTAGAAGAGCATAAATCTTTAAGGTCACAATTTGTGACTTTAAAAAGAGGGCAGCATACAAAATATCTTCCTTATGCATTTACAGAACATGGAGTTTTAATGCTGTCAAATGTTTTAAAAAGCAAAAGGGCAGAAGCAGTAAGTTTGTTGATTGTGGATACTTTTGTTAAGTTGAGAGAGATTTTGACTGACAATTTAAGTGTAAAACTGGAAATAGAAGTAATCAAAAAGAAACTGGAAAACCAGGATAAAAACATAGAACTGGTATTTAGTTACTTGGACGAATTAATAGAAAAGCAAGAAAACCCACAGCCAAGAGAACAAATTGGATATAAAAGAAAAGGTGAAAAATAACCAATAATACTTTTTTCAAATTTCAATAAGCAACCCCAATCAGCATGAGGCTGACAGGTTCGTGACTGTCAAACCTTATTAAGCAAAAATGCATGAACATAAATATTTATTATTTAAAAACATTCCAAATAAGAAATTTGTTACTTTTGCTGCGAAATATTTAACAGTTAATAAAATGAACATAGATAAAAATACAGTTGCCACTTTAGTTTACAGCATTCATTTAAACGATGCCTATGGAAAATTAATTGAAGATGCACAAAAGGAACCCAAAGAACTAGTGTTTGGTTTCGATAAAATGATTAGTGGTTTTGAGGATAAACTTATGGGAATGAATTCCGGTGATGATTTTAGTTTCAACTTAAGACCTGACGAATCTTTTGGTGATTTTCGTGAAGATATGTTAGTGAGTGTTCCAAAAACTGCTTTTATGGTAAATGGTAAGTTGCGCGATGACCTGATGGTAGTTGGCAACGGAATAAGCATGATGGATAATAATGGCCGACCAATGAAGGGAATAGTTAAGGAAATTTTGGATGAGAGTATAAAAATGGACTTTAACCATCCTTTGGCAGGTGAAAGTTTGTTTGTTGTTGGTAAAGTTTTAAATATCCGTGAGATTACTGCCGAAGATCTTGAGCCGGAATCAGGTTGTGGCTGTGGTTCAGGTGATGGTGGATGTTCAACTGAAAAAGAGCATGCTCACGACGACGGAGGTTGTGGTTGTGGATCTGGTTGTGGATGCTAGAAGTATAATTCCATTGAAAAAATACCTTTCGTCACTGCGAACCAAAACTAACTTAGTTGTTAATTGGCGATAGGAATTGTGGTGAAGCAATCTAATTTCATTAGTTTCTTAATAACCAGTTCAAGATTGCTTCTCCGCCTACAATATTATTCTAAAATGATTTCCAGTTTATAAGGCGTATCGCAATGACGTAGCAGCAAGGAAGTATGGAATAAAGCCTTTTTTTATTCTAATGTGATTTTGGAAAAAACCTTTCAATCATTTTCTGGTCATTATTTTTAACAGCCTTTAAAGGATCAGATTTACTTAGGAAATAACTTACTATAAATGGCTTAAATATTCGTGCCAAAGTAATTTTTAAAGGGCCAATTTCCTTTTTAAATTGCTCGTAATAATCTTCAAGAGTTTCCCTTTGGAAGTTTAGTATTTTGTTTAATTCATCCGAGTCGGCATAGTAGCCGCAATGAAAATTACCCTTGGCAAATGCATTTTCAGGGAATGGCATTTCGCCCAGCCCGCTATTTTTTGTATTCGTTTTAAGGAAATCACCAAAACTTACTCTGCATGTTTTGCCACCTCCCAGGTTAAAAGTTTTTTTGTTTAGGGCTTGTCGATTTTCTATTGCCTGCACAAGAGCAAAGGCAGTATCCTTAGTTGTACAAATTTCCATTTTAGTATCCAGAGGCATGTGAAACATCAAGGGGTTGAACTTTTGCTTTGGGCTCATAATTGCCGTTAACCTGAAAATACTCCAGTTTAATTTAGACTTTCCTACCAACTTTTCTGCTTTTACTTTTGTTGCAGCATAATCATCGCCAATACTAGGGCCAAGTTTATCGCCAACTCTGATAACAGGTGTTTCTAGCCTGTCGCCATAAACTGCCACCGAAGAAGTGTAAAGGAAAAATGCATTCGGTGATTTTTCTTCAAGAGAAGAGATTAGATTTTTTGTGCCTCCTAAATTTACTTCTTCTGTAAGTTTTGGAAACTCATCGGCAAGTGGCGGGATTACGGCAGCCAGATGGATTACAAAGTCGATATTTTCGGACAGTTTATCGGTAGTTTTTTTATCCCTAATGTCGCCATAAATTGCATCTATTCCATTGCAGCAATTTTTTAATATCCTTCGATGCTCTTTTTTATCTTTTCCAAATGCAATGATTTTATATTTATCATTTCGCTTTTGTAATTCTTTAAGGGTTTCCAATCCTACAGCCCCTGCCGCACCTGTAACTAGTATTCGTTTTTTCAAAATTGTATAAATAAAAAAAGTCACCCAAAAGTAATTATTTTAGGTGACTTTCTGATAATATTAATATGTTTTATTATTCCACCAATGGTACTTCCATAGTAATTTGGTAGTTAACTATATCAGCAATTTTATTCTCTGTTTGAAAATAGCGGACTACTTTCTTACCATCCATAACTTTAAGAAATTTCTTAAAATAGGCAGCATTCAATTTTGAATTTTCATTTTCTATTTTCATGCTTTCATTCCAAAGTTCAACTGCTTGCTCATTAGTAAGAGTTTCAAACTCATTGGCATACTTCTTAATCAAATTGTAAACTTTAGTGTTGATGATGTATTTCTTTTCGTTGAATTCGTTGTACAAAGGCCAGAATATGGTGCTTTCCTCTTCAGTTAATTGCATAGCTTCGGCAACAATAGCTTTCTTTTCAGTTTTAAGAGCAGCTCTTTGAACTTCCATGTAATCGTTTACAGTTTGTGAAAACACAACTCCTGCAAATAGCGCAAAGGCTAATGATAATACTAATTTTTTCATTTTTATTTTTTTGATTTATTAATTATTTAGAATCGGTAAAAATAGTACTTTTAACTTCACAAAAAATGAATTATGATAAATTATGAAATCAGGCCAATGAAGCCTGACGAAATGGAACTGGCAATTGATTGGGCTCACAAGGAAGGCTGGAACCCCGGGCTAAATGATGCGAAGTGTTTTTATAATGCTGACCCAAATGGTTTTTTTGTTGGTTTGGTAAATGGGCATATAGTTTCAATGATATCTGCTGTAAAATATGGAAGTTCGTATGGTTTTATTGGTTTTTACATTGTTGACCCCGAATTTAGGAGAGAAGGTTTGGGGGTTAAAATATGGAATCATGCAATCCAGTATTTGCAAGGAAGAATAATTGGTCTTGATGGAGTTCCCGATCAGATTTCAAACTATGAAAAGGCGGGGTTTAAATTAGCGCATCGAAATATTACTTTTAAAGGTATCGCCGAAAACAGGAGCTTTGATTCGAGAGGAATAGTAGAACTATCGGAAGGTAATTTTGAATTTGTTAGTATTTACGACAGGCAGTTTGTTCCGGCAGAAAGAGATAATTTCCTGAGATGTTGGCTTTCGCAAAAAGAGAGTTATGTTTTGGGTATTGTTGATGATGCTAAACTAATGGGATACGGAAAAATAAGGAAATGTCGCGAAGGTTATAAAATTGGGCCATTGTTTACAAACAATGCAGAAATTGCAGAACAATTATTTATTGCCCTTCAGAACAAAATCCCAAAAGGAAGTTATTTTACCCTCGATATTCCGGAACTAAATACAGAATCGTTGAATATTGCAGATAAGTTTAAAATGGAGTATTCCTTTGAAACTGCACGAATGTATAAAAATGGTATCCCTGCAATTGATTTGAAAAAGGTGTTTGGCATTACAACTTGTGAACTGGGTTAAAGATTTTAGGTTTTTGAGTAATTGAATTAAACAACCAAAACTTCCCTTTGGAGTTCAACTCCGAATTTATCCAGCACACTATTTTTTATTTTTTCTGACAAATCAAAAATATCTTTTCCAGTTGCAGTGCCATAGTTTACCAAAACGAGTGCTTGCTTGTCGTGAACTCCGGCATCACCTATGCGCTTGCCCTTCCATCCGCATTGTTCAATTAACCAGCCTGCAGCTAGTTTGCTTTTGGTATTTGAAATTTTATAAACCGGAATTTCAGGGTATTCGGTTTTTAGTTGTTCGGCAGTTTTGCTTTCAACAACCGGATTTTTAAAGAAACTTCCTGCATTTTTTATTTTCTGTGGATCAGGAAGTTTGCTTTCCCTTATTTTGTTTATGGCATCACGAATTTCAGAAATACTAATTTCTGTAGTTTTTTTTCCGTCGAAAACATCAGTAATGGCTTTGTAATTTAAGTTAGGATTAGAGAGTTTTGAAAGTCTGAGAGTTACACTTAAAACAACAAACCTACCTCTGAACTCATTCTTAAAAATACTGTTACGGTAACCAAAACCACATTCCTCATTATTAAAATTAACAATCTCGCCTTTTTTCATGTCAAAGGCTTCGAGGCTTTCAAAAACATCTTTTAACTCAGTTCCGTATGCGCCAATATTTTGTATTGGTGCTGCTCCCACCTTGCCGGGAATCAGGCTCAGATTTTCAATTCCCCACCAGTTTCTTTCCACAGTATAATCTACCAGACTATTCCAATATTCACCTGCATTTACTTTTAAAATAACTTCGCTTTCATTTTCCGAAATAACTTTCTTGCCTCGCATCAGTGGCATAATTACCAAACCATCAAAATGCGTAAGGAATAAAATATTACTGGCTTCACCAATTACCAAAACTTCTTGTTTCTGTAATTCGCCTGCTTCAAAAAGTTCAAATAAATCACCACTTGAAGTAATCTGAGCACAACTTTTGGACATTACTTCAATACCAAAAGTATTGAAGGGTTTCAAGCAGAAATCGGTTTTAATATTCATGTTTTCAAAATTATAAAATTAAGCAATAAATCCAAGTTATTATTGTTATTGTTAGTAGGAGCAATTTTATTCAACAACAATTGGGAAAGAAAGTCATCGTATCTGTTATTAATGATTTGGTTACTGATCAGCGTGTGCATAAGGTCTGTATGAGTTTGGTTTCCATGGGATTTGAGCCTGTATTAGTAGGGCGGGTTTTGCCCAATAGTTTGCCCATGGACGAACGTCCTTACAAAACACACAGAATGAGGCTTATTTTTAAAAAGGGTTTCTTTTTCTATAGCGAGTTTAATAAGCGATTGTTTTTCTACCTTTTATTTCACAAAGCAAAACTCCTGGTATCCAATGATCTCGACACTCTTCTCCCTAATTATTTAATACATAAAATTAAGGGGATACCAATTGTTTACGATAGTCATGAATACTTTACTGAGGTTCCTGAACTTGTAAACAGACCTCGCACCCAGGCTGTTTGGAAAAGGATTGAGTCATGGATGTTTCCAAAACTAGAAGATATTTTTACGGTTAACGATTCTATTGCTGAATTGTTTGAAAAAGATTACGGAATTCGTCCAAGAGTTGTAAGAAACATTCCTGTAAAAGGAAAAAAAGTTAAGCCTGCAACCAGAAAAGAACTCGGCTTGTCAGAAGAGAAAAAGATTTTAATACTGCAAGGTTCCGGTATTAATATCCAGCGAGGATCGGAGGAAATGGTTGAGGCAATGAAATATATTAATGATGCTGTTTTGCTTATTGTAGGCGGAGGAGACGTAATTAATACATTAAAAGAAATGGCAAAAAGCCCCGAACTTAATGGAAAAATAGTTTTTAAACCCAAACAATCTTATCAGAAGTTAATGCAATATACTGCTAATGCTGATTTGGGATTAACTCTCGATAAAGATACAAACCTGAATTATCGCTTTAGTTTGCCAAACAAACTGTTTGATTATATTCATGCCGGGATTCCTATTCTTGCATCTCCTCTACCAGAAATTAAGAAGGTGATTGAAGAATATGATATTGGTGCTTTTATTCCAAGTCATAAACCAAAAGAAATAGCAGGAAAAGTAAATCAAATACTTGCAGACCAGGCATTAATGCATAAGTGGAAAAAAAATCTTAATTTTGCAGCCGCAAATCTCACCTGGCAAAATGAAGAAAAAGAATTAAGGGAGGTTTATAAAAAATATGAGTGATCGTCATTTACATATTATTTCTTTCGATATCCCATATCCGGCTAATTATGGCGGGGTAATAGATGTTTTCTTTAAGGCAAAAGCTCTTGCTGAAGAAGGTGTGAAAGTATATCTGCACTGCTTTGAATACAACCGTGAGCCATCTGATAAACTTGGTAAAATGTTTGAAAAGGTTTATTACTATAAGCGTGATATTTCAAAGAAGCACCTTTTTAAAAGTATCCCATATATTGTGAGTTCACGGATTTCAGAAGAGTTAGTGACAAATTTGCAGAAAGACAATTATCCAATTTTAATGGAAGGGCTTCATACTTCTGGGTTGCTTGAAGATAAAAGGTTTAGTGGAAGAAGGATGCTTGTGAGGACACATAATATTGAGCATGAATATTACAATAATCTGGCAAAGGTAGAAGGCGATATTTTTAAAAAATATTACTATTATAACGAAGCAGCTAAGTTAAAACGTTACGAGAGTACACTTGCAAAAGCTGATAAGTTGATTTGTATTTCAAAAAATGATGAAAAGTATTTTTCATCTGAATTTGATAAGGTAGAGTTTATACCGGCTTTTCATCCATTTAAAGAAATTAATGCAAAAACCGGAAAGGGAGATTATGTTTTATACCATGGTAATCTTTCAGTTGCTGAAAATACTAATGCTGTCAAATATTTGATAGTCAATGTATTTAATGATGGTGATATATTGTTTAAAGTTGCTGGTTTAAAACCTACAAAGCAACTTAGGAATTTGCTGAGCCCTTTGTCAAATGTTGAATTGATAGCTAATCCTAGTGATGAGTTATTACAAATACTAATTGAAAATGCTCACATAAATATTGCTATTACTGCTCAAGCTACAGGATTAAAACTCAAGTTACTAAATACTCTTTACAATGGCCGCTTTTGTTTGGTTAACGACAAAATGTTAAGTGGTACTGATCTTGATAAACTTTGCATTATTGCCAATGATTATGGTAGCATGAAACGAAAAATCAATACTCTTTTCAAGAAAGAATTTACGCAAAAGGATATTGAGAAACGGAAAAAAATATTGCACACTCTTTATAATAATGGTAATAATACACGAAAGTTAATTGATTTAGTTTGCTGAGTTTAGCAAAGTGCCTTCCTCACATTTTACCACCTTACCGGGAAATTTATTAATTAAATTGTAGTTATGTGTTGCCATAATTACTGTTTTTCCTGATTTGCTTATTTCCAGCAGTAAACGCATTATTCCATTTGAAGTTTCAGGGTCGAGATTTCCGGTTGGCTCGTCGGCAAGAATTACTTCCGGGTCGTTGAGCATGGCACGTGCAATTGCAATTCGTTGCTGCTCCCCACCCGACAACTGGTGAGGCATTGAGTTGAGTTTTGAAATGAGTTCGACTTCCTCTAGAACCTTGAGTATTCTATTTTCAATTTCATTTTTATCAGTAGTTCCTGTGGCTCTCAAAACAAATTCAAGGTTTTCGCCAACAGTCCTATCGTCCAGTAATTGAAAATCCTGAAAGATAATTCCAAGTTTTCTTCTCAGATATGGAACTTCATTTCTTTTTATGGATAATAAATTATAACCACAAATATTTGCAACGCCCTCATCAACAGGTAGGTCGGCGTATAAGATTTTCAAAAGACTGGATTTGCCGCTACCGGTTTTCCCAATCATATAAATAAAATCGCCTGTGTTTACCGTAAAGTTAACATTGGCAAGTACTAATTTGTTCTTTTGAAGAACTGAAATATTTTGAAGGTTTATTATTGTTTCGTGTGGCATGGGGGATGATTTTAAAGGGCTAAAATACGAATAATGAATGAGTGAATGCTTAAATGATTGAATGTGAAAAAAAGAATGTTGAATGCTGAGTTTCCAGATTGGACATTCAATTTATTTAATACTCAACAATCAACCGAGCAATAATCAACACTCAAGTTTGATTGGCCAATGATGTATTATTTTGCGTCTGTCCATAAAGTCTGAGTCTGAACAATAATGTTCACTAACGAGGTTTGTGAAGTGCTTAATAACGATAATTTTTTTGTAAATGTTTGTTTTCAGCATAAGCATACCGAAGTTAGGGGACATTAAGGCGGACTTAAACCAAGCCTGTGAAGCCCATAAATGCAAGTGCAAGGATACCTGCAACAACGAGCGCAATAGGAACGCCACGCATTTGTTTAGGTACTTCCATAAGGTCGAGGTGCTCTCGGATACCTGCAAATAATACTATTGCAAGTGTAAAGCCAATGGCATTTGCCATAGCATAAGCTATGCCTTCCATCAAGTTGAAATCTTTTTGAATAGTAAGAATTGCAACACCCAAAACCGCACAGTTTGTAGTAATTAGAGGTAGAAAAACTCCCAATGCCTGAAATAATGATGGACTGACTTTCTTAAGAATAATTTCAACCATCTGTACCAGCGAGGCAATAACAAGGATAAATACAATTGTCTGCATAAATCCAAGTCCAAGAGGGTTGAGAATGTAATATTGGATAATCCATGTTACCATTGTTGCAATGGTGAGCACAAAAAGAACTGCACCGCCCATTCCCACCGAAGTGGAAAGTTTTCCGGAAACGCCAACAAAAGGACAGATACCCAAAAACTGAGTCAGAACAATGTTACTGACAAATATCGAACCTATTATTATTACAAAATATTCCATATCAATTTAGTTTTAGGCTTTTTTAAATCTATTAATTAATGCAATGATGTAACCAAGGGCTATAAAAGCACCCGGTGCCAGAATGAATACCAGCATCAAATCGCCTTCTATCATTTTGAAACCGAAAATTGCACCACTACCTAATATTTCCCTAACACCTCCAAGAAGTGTAAGTGCAAAGGCAAAACCAAGTCCCATTCCAAGACCATCAATTATTGATGACCAAACATTGTTTTTAGAGGCAAAGGCTTCGGCACGACCAAGAACAATGCAGTTTACAACAATCAATGGGATAAACAGACCTAACGCATCGAATAGGGCAGGAGTGTAGGCCTGCATTGTAAGTTCAACAATTGTTACAAAGGATGCAATAATTACGATAAATGATGGAATCCTTACCTTGTCGGGGATGAAATCCTTTACAAGTGAAACCACAAGGTTCGACATTACCAAAACGAAAGTTGTTGCCAATCCCATCCCTAGTCCGTTTACCGCCGAAGTGGTAACACCCAGTGTTGGACATAATCCTAATAGCAAAATGAAAACCGGGTTTTCCTTTATAAATCCTTTGGTGAAATTTTTTAATTGGTTCATATTTTTATCTTTGTGAATCAGGAGTCAAGAGTCAGGAATCAGGATTTGTTTACTGTTTCCAAGACAATATACTCTATAATTTATTTTGTTACATTTATTTTTTTTCTAAAAACGAAGATCATTTTTTGTATTCTGATAATCCTTTCCAAAATATTGTTAAAATCTTCTTTTTCAATATATCCAATTCTGTTTGCAATAATTAGTTGAGTTTCTAATTCAAAAGAAGATGATAACGAGATGCCAAGAAAGCGTCTGAAATCTTTATCGCTTTCGTGACCAGAACCTTCAGCAATATTCAATGGAATAGAAACAGAACAGCGACGCATTTGACTAGTTAGTCCAAACTCTTCATTTTTTGGTAAGTCTTTTGTCTTTGTATAAATTTCTTCAACCAAATCAATTGAATCCTGCCAAATCCTTAACTCCTTAAAATTATGCATAACAATTTAAATAATTAGTTACTATTTCCTGACTCCTGACTCCTGATTCCTGATTCCTTAAACGTATCATAACCTCTCTGAACGGCATCGCAAAAAGCTCTTGAACTAATTGTTGCTGCTGTAATTGCATCTACATCGCCTTTGTCTTTTGTGACTTTTAGTTTGAAATTAGCAGGATTTTTTCCTTTAAACTGAGTTGGGAAGTCTGATTTTTTAATATCCATCTTATCCCCAAGTCCAGGAGTTTCTTTATGCATCAGAACAGCAGTGTTGTTAATGGTTCCATCGTTTAGAAATCCAACCATTAATTCTATTTTACCACTAAAGCCATTCATGGTATAGGTTTTTACAGCAGCACCTAAAACTTCATTATTTTTCGATGCTATATAAAATGTCAACGAATCGCCGCCATCAGCGTCAGCTACTCTTTTTGTTGTAATGCTATCAAATTCAGGCATTACCGATTTTATAGCTGCTTCAAGTTTTTTCTTCTTGGCAAGGGCAATTGGTTCTTTAGTAACAACATAAACACCACCCAGAGCCATGGCTGCAATTGCTGCAACCAAAAACAGCGTCAACACCATATTTATAAAATTCGATTCTTTTTTACTTCCCATGATCTTGCTATTTCAGTATTATGATTTAATCGTTACTGCTGGTTTAACTCCAAAACGTTTCGGTTTGAAACCTTTATTAATAAGTGGCACAACAGCATTCATTAATAAAATTGCAAATGAAACTCCCTCTGGATAGGCTCCCCAAATCCTAATTAGGATTGTTAAAAGCCCAACTCCAAAACCAAACACTAACTGTCCTATATTAGTCATTGGTGAACTTACCATATCGGTTGCCATAAAAATTGCTCCCAAAAGCATTCCACCTGTAAGCATGTGAAACATTGGGTCGGCATAATGCTCAGGATTAATTCCCCATAAAATACCTGAAAAAATGGCAACAGTTGCCAACATGGAAACTGGAATATGCCATGTTATAATTTTCTTCCAAAGCATATAAATACCTCCTAATATAAGGGCAATTGCTGAAACTTCTCCCATTGAACCGCCCATTTGACCAGTAAAGTCTTGCATATAAGTTGGTATTTCGGGTTTCAGTTCGCTCATGGTTTTTCCAGCACCCAGACCTTCCTTAATAATTCCTAGAGGAGTGGGGCCAGTAATTACATCAGCAAGCCCTTCGGTAATTGGTTGTGGTTTTGGCCATGAAGTCATTTGAACCGGAAACGAAACCAATAGAAATACCCTTGCTACCAATGCTGGATTGAAAATGTTTTTTCCCAATCCGCCAAACGACATTTTTGCCATTCCAATGGCTACCAATGCACCAATAATTATCATCCATGCTGGTAGGTTTGATGGAACGTTGAAGGCTAGAAGAATGCCTGTTACAAGTGCAGAACCATCCATTAATGTTACCGGGCCTTTGATTAGGTATTTTTGAATTACCCATTCAAAGAACAAACTGGCCAGCACTGCCAAAAACAATACTCTTACTGCTTGTAGCCCAAAGAAATAAATGGAAACAAGCATGGCAGGCATCATTGCAATTACAACGCCATACATTATCTTTTTTGTCGATTCGTCGCTCTTTACGTGAGGTGAACCTGAAATGGTAAACATATTCATATTTACTTTTTTGTTATTTTTAAAGAGGCAGGAATCAAGATTCAGGAATCAAGATTCAAACTCAAAACTCAATATTTATTCTCTAGCCGGTTTTACCTCTACTTCTGATAATTGCTCCGGTTTTGTTCTTTCCAAGTCTCAAATAATCAAGAAGTGGAATATTTGCAGGACATGTGTACTGACATGAACCACATTCAATACAGTCCATTATCATTTCTTCTTCAGCAATGTCGAACTTGCCAAGTTTTGAAACTTTCGATAAAAGAAAAGGCTCAAGACCCATTGGGCAGACGTAAGTACATTTTGAACATCTGATACAAGGGCTTTCTGTTTCGCGGTGAGATTCTTCATTCTCCATTAAAAGAATTCCCGAAGAGCCTTTAACAATTGGAATTTCTGTTGAATTAATAGCTTTCCCCATCATTGGTCCACCATTAATTATTTTTCCGGTGTTTTCTGGCAGACCTTCAGCAGCATCAATCAGTTCTTTAATTGGAGTGCCTATTCGTACCAAAAAGTTTGACGGTTTCTTAACCGCTTTGCCAGTAACAGTAACAACCCTCTCGAATAAAGGTTTGTTTTTTTGTACGGCTTCGTAAATAGCAAATGCAGTTCCAACATTTTGAACAACACAGCCAACAGCAATTGGTAGTTTCCCGGAAGGTACTTCGCGGTTAACGGCTGCCTTAATCAATTGTTTTTCGCCACCTTGCGGGTACTGAACTTTTAAAGGCATAATGCTAATTCCTTCCTTACCTTTAACCAATTCCGTCATGTGATTTATGGCATCGGGTTTATTATTTTCAATACCAATTATTGCTTTTGTAACCTTAAGGGCTTTCATCAGTAATTGGGTGCCGATTATTATTTCCTTGCCTTTTTCCAGCATCAGTCTGTGGTCGGAAGTAAGGTAAGGCTCGCACTCAACGCCATTTATTATCAAGTATTCGGCAGTGTTTCCCGGAGGTGGCATAAGTTTAACGTAGGTTGGGAAAGTTGCCCCACCCATACCTACCAAACCGGATTTCTTCACCTTGTCGATAATTTCCTGAGATGAGTAATCAATATTGGAATTAATTTCTTCTGTACGATCAATACTCTCTTCCCATTCGTCGCCTTCAACATTAATTATTATTCCGGGTTGTTTGTAACCAGATGAGTTTAAGATATTGTCTATTTTGAATATTGTTCCAGAAACCGGTGAGTGTATTGGAGTTGAGATAAATCCACCCGCTTCAGCAAGCAATTGCCCAGTTTTAACTTTGTCACCTCTTTTTACTACCGGTTTTGATGGCGCACCCAAATTTTGTCCCATTGGTATAAAAGCCTGCTTGGGAATAGCTAAGGTTTCGATTGCGGCATTGGCCGAAAGTTTGTTTTCTTTGGGGTGAATACCACCCAAGGCAAACGTTTTTAAAATTCCCATAGTGGTATTATTCTTTATTATCTTTATTTTCCTCTTTAGTTTCCGTTTTTGGCTGCTGTTCTGCTGCAATAGTAACAGTTAAAGGAATTGGTTTTCCTTCGGTGGCAGTAGGCGAGGCTTTTCGTTCAACTACTGAGGCTGGCTTTTCTGCTTTTGGTTTGCGCAGTTTAAAGTTTACTTCCCAAATTGCACTTGTTGGGCAAACCTCTACACATTTCCTGCAAAGCGTGCAGTTCTCAAAATTTATGTAAGCAAGGAAACTTGTTATTGTAATAGCATCGAACTTACAAACCTTTTCACATTTGGCACAACCAATACAAGCAGTTTGACAGTTCTTTTTGGCAGGACCACCTTTTTCGGCGTTCACGCAACTAACAAAAATCCTTCTGTCTTTGGGTCCTCGTTTTCTAAGTTCAATAATATCTCTTGGACAAGCAATTACGCAGGCATTACAAGCTGTACATTTATTGTTAACCTCAGGGAGACCTGTTTCAGAATTCATGAACAAGGCATCGAAATCGCAGGCTACTTCGCAATCGCCAAGACCAAGACAACTGTATTGGCATCCACCTTCGCCACCGTGTAGTGCATGGGCAAAAGCACAAGATGTAGCACCTTCGTATTTTGCTTTAGCGGGATGGTTTGTTGGTGTACCATTGCACCTGATAACGGCTATTAACGGATCTGAGGCTTCAACCTCCAGTCCAAGTATTGAGCCTAACTCCTGCATGGTGTCGTTGCCACCTACTGGGCAGTTTAAACCTTCAAGACCTTTTGTTTCTTTTGCCGATTTTACCGTTGCCTCAGCAAAGGCTCGACAGCCAGGAAACCCGCAACCACCACAGTTAGCAGCAGGAAGAGCCTCTTCCACTGTATCGATGTTTGGGTCTTCGTAAACCTTAAATTTCTTGGCTATAAAAAACAAAATTACTGCAGCCACAAATCCAACTCCTCCCAAGGCCGCTATTGCAATAAATATGATGTTGTCCACAATCCTTAATTTTTGTGAATGAAAATTCTTACTGTTTATTGATTCACAAAAATAGAATAATTAGTCAAACGGTTGCATATTTGATAAGAGCTAACGAATTATGTACTTATCAGATTATCAAGGCGTTAAGGTTTATGGAAAATATGCAGCTATCTGGCGTAATTACAAATAATTGAATAACAAATAAATACACCCTTTTTTAGAATACATATAAATTATGACATGTGTTTAGATGGAGTATGGAATTTAGAATGCAGAATACAATTATCCGCTAATTTTGTAAGTAAACCCCTTTTTAATCAAGTCTTTTGAAAAATACAGAATAGAATAATATGGTATTAGCAATGACAATGAGATTACTCCAGTTAAGCCCTCATCCAAATCTAGGTACGACAATAATATCATACTTATTAAAACAACAAGAAAGGGAAAAACATAGCCTAGTAAAACTGCCCAGGTACCTTGCGATTGTTTCATCTCAACGGTAACCTGACTACCTGTTTTAAAGATTTGTCCTTCATTTAAATCCACATCAATAATCTTTTCTTCCATATCGCTTACTGAGCAAGATCCATTAATTTCGCAGGAGGCACAACCTGATTTTGAAATAATTACAACTTCAACTTTTTTGCCTTCAACTTTTCTTATGTAGCCCGGATGGGTTATTGTATTATTCAACTCATTGTTTTTATAAAATCATGGCAAAACTAAAAATAATTAACCGTGATGGGTAGCCAAATTTAAATTTAAGGTGTGGACGAAGAAACAGGAAGTACTTTTCCGTTATAGTATTTATGACCTGTTAGTGCAAATTCATAAATATATTTAGCCATTTCATGTGCAGAAATTGGAGCTTTAAAACCCGGAAAAGCATTTTCAAGCATCTCAGTTTGAACTGCTCCCAGAGCAAGTGCATTTACGCTTATGTGTTCCTCTTTTAATTCTTCGGCGAGGCATTCGGTTAAAATACTTACGGCTCCTTTGCTTGCTGAGTAAAGCGATAGGCCTGGAAACTTTGAACTTCCCTGTACACCGCCCATGCTGCTAATATTTACAATGTGTGCATTTTTATTAAAAAGGGGGAGTACTGTTTGGGTAAGTTTAAATACTGCTTTTACATTGGTGTTGAAAATAGTATCAAAATCTGCATCAGTTAAGTTGTTAAAGTTTTTGTTTATTAGCAATCCCGCATTGTTTATAAGAATATCAATACTACCCAACTCCTTACTCATAAATTCCAGCAAATCCGAATAGTCAACTGAAGTAAGATCAAATGAAATTGGTCTCAAAAATGGATTATCAATTTTCTTAAGGGTATTAATATTTCTGGAAATAGCAATTGTGTTATGATTATTTTCAACGAATAGTTTGCTGAGTTCTAATCCTATTCCTTTTCCGGCACCTGTTATTACAATATTCATTTTGACGATTGATGTTTTGCCAAAAGTAATATAAATTACAGTTTAAGAGATTGGCTATTTGCACCAACTTATTACTTTATTGTTAATTTTGACAATCAAATTCTAACTATGAAGATTGAGGAAATTGTAAGAATGGCTCTTGTTGAAGACTTGGGCGATGGCGATCATACTTCGTTAGCTACGGTACCAAAAGATGCTACTGGAGAGGCTGTTATGTTAGCAAAAGAAGTTGGTGTGTTGGCAGGTGTTGATGTTGCCAAAGAGGTATTCTTGCAAATAGATAAGGATATTGAAATAGACATTTTAATAAAAGATGGCAGCAGGATTCAGCCCGGCGATAGGGTGATGCTTGTAAAAGGCAGGTCGCGTTCCTTACTTTCTGCCGAAAGGACAGCCTTGAATTTTGTGCAAAGGATGAGTGGCATTGCTAGTTTTACAAATAAAGTAGTTAGTAAGATTGACGGACTGCATACAAAGTTACTCGACACAAGGAAAACTACGCCATGTAATCGTGCTGTTGAAAAACTGGCAGTTAAGATTGGAGGAGGAGAGAATCATCGCTTTGGGCTTTTTGATATGATTATGATTAAAGATAATCATGTTGACTTTGCAGGAGGAATAAGAAATGCCATTGAGGCAACACAAAAGTATCTTAAGCAAAATAGTAAAGATCTTAAAATTGAACTTGAAGTCCGTAATTTTGACGAACTTGATCAGGCAATGGAAGTTGGAGGAATCGACAGGATAATGTTGGATAATTTTACACCTGAAGAATTAAAAAAAGCATTACAGATAATTAATGGTAAATATGAAACTGAAGCCTCTGGTGGAATTAGTATTGAAACAATTAGAGATTATGCCGAAACAGGTGTTGACTTTATTTCGGTTGGAGCATTAACACATCAGATAAAAAGTCTTGATCTGAGTTTGAAGGCAAATTTTAAATAGTTTGGGTTTGGGTGATAATTACAGGAAAATAAGGGTATTGTTGTATAAGCCACAAAGGTGGATTAGGGCAAAACTGAGTTTTATTGTTTTGCCTGGTTTTGATGGAATGCCTCTTTACGATGTGCTGTCCTTTTTCTTCAAAGGTTTGTTCAAGGGTGTTATCACCTATCGGGCAGCAGCCATTGCTTTTAACTTTTTTCTGGCTTTAATTCCATTTATCCTTTTCTTGTTTACACTTATACCATTTGTGATTGATGTGGATTTCCAGGCAAACCTTTTTGAACTGATGCAGGAAATAGTACCAAGCGAAATCTATAATTTGGCAGAAAACACTATAGTTGAAGTAATAAGTAGACCTTCCGGCAGTTTGTTATCCATAGTATTTTTCACAACTATTTATTTTGCCACCAATGGCGTTGATGCTGTAATGGAGGGTTTTAACCAAAGTTATTTCGAGATTGAAATGTGGCCATGGTGGAAACAGAAAATGCGTGCATTCTTCTTAATGTTGGCATTTGCTTTGTTGACAATAATTTCCATGACTTTTCTGGCATTTGGAAAAGATGTTATTAATTTTTTAATAATTAAGGAATTCATTGCAGGAGGTTTTAGTGTAATTGCACTTACCGCTTTGCAGTGGATTGTAATAATTGGAAATTTATTGTTGAGTATATCCATGTTATATTATTTCGGGCAGTTTAAGGAGAAAGGAATAAATAAATATATGTTTTTTTCTGCCGGATCAATTCTTGCTACAGGATTGTTTGTTAGTGGAGGACTTTTGTTAAAACTTTATTTTGAGAATTTCTCAAGGTATAACCTGATTTACGGGTCAATTGGATCCTTAATAATTTTATTGGTTTGGCTATATTACAACTCCATTATTTTATTAATTGGTTTTGAACTCAATACTAGTATCCGCGAGTCGAAGGCAGAGATGATATCTAAGTATAAGATTGTGGGTTAGCGAGATGTGGTATTATTTTGCTCTAATAAGCGTTACCGATCCCCTCAATACTTTTCTGACAGTTTCAGACTCTCTATCATTTTCCATAAAAGCAGCTTCCCAATAATAAACAGCGTCAGGGCAGGGGTAACCATTAAATGAACCATCCTACATTTTCATTAATTTGCTTTAAGCGGATTGGTTATAAATTGCAAAGCAAAATGGGTTCTCAACAAAATCAAAAAAGTGTAACAAATATGCTTTGTAGTCGTATGCCATTAATGGTTAAGTTTGCAGGCTTATTTTTATGGAAAATTTAATTGATTTAAATATTGTATTTATTGGTACTGGGGCAATCTCAACATCCATTGGTAATGTTCTGAGTTTTAAAAAGCAATTCAATGTAACTTTATTGTCCATTGAAAAGGATGTTGTTGATTCAATTAACAATGACCACGTTAACAATAAGTATTTCCCAAAAATAGATTTGCAGCATTCACTTAAGGCCACAATGGATAAAAGTGTTCTTTCAACAGCAGATATAATTTTTATAGGAATTCCTTCAAATATTGTTGTTGGCTATATCGAAAAACATAAATATCTGATTAGCTCAAAAACATTAATTGTAAACCTTGCAAAAGGCTTTGGCCCTAATCACAAGACTATTCCTCAAGCATTAGATAAGGTAATTCCTAATCAGGTGCTAAGTATGAAAGGGCCTTCGTTTGCCAGAGAGATAATTAGTAATATGCCCACAGGCTTTACTTTAGTTTCAAAAAAGGACAAGAGTTTTGCATTATTTGCAGATATTTTTAGCGATACATCCATTTATCTTGATTATAGTACTGATGTTTATGGTGTTGAGTTTGCAAGTATCCTTAAAAATATTTACGCAATTATTGTTGGTATTGTTGATGCGCATTTCGATTCACCCAACCTTCGTTCGTTGGTGCTTACGAAATCGATCAATGAAATGAGATATTTGATGTCGAAGTTTGGCGGGAAGGAAGAAACAATGTTCAATTACTGTGGTTTTGGCGATTTTAGTCTTACTGCCCTCAACGACCTTAGCAGAAACCGAACACTTGGCCTCTTAATTGGTAAAGGTTTTTTTACTGCTGATATTTCAGAAAAGGTAACACTTGAAGGAAAAATTGCTGTTACTGTTTTTGTTGAGGAAATTGCCAAGAAGCGTCAGATAAAGACTAAGAAATTGATGATGAAGGAATTGTACAATGTGTTTAACGATGAGGATTATGATATTACAAACTTTGTTAACAAGATTTTATATATCAGCGAACACGGAAATTAATTCATTTTTGGACAAATGGGAGTAATTGTCAATCAATCAATAAAAGGCTCAGTATACTCATATATTGGTGCTGCCGTTGGTTTTGTAAATATAGCCCTATTATTTCCTGTTTTTTTTGCAACCGATGAAATAGGACTAATATTCTTGTTGGTCTCTGTAGCAATGTTGTTTGCTCAGGTCTTTGGATTGGGTTTTACAGGAGTTACCATAAGATTGTTCCCATATTTTAGTAACAAAGAAAAAGGACATAACGGTTTTTCTTTTGTCATGCTTGCTACGGCAGTTGTTGGAATACTGCTGTTTGTAATGTCCTACTACTTTATTCGCCCCATAATTGTTGAACAAAATAGCCATTCACTAAAGTTTATTGAAAATATTGATTTAATTATCCCTCTCGTAATTATTGAAATAATATTCAGATTACTTAATAGTTACACCTCGGTACTTTTAAATACGGTTATTGGAACCTTTTATAAAGAGTTTGTTTTACGATTGATAATTCTAGTTTTAATTGTTCTATTTGTCATGCAAATAGTAGATTATCAGATGTTTCTGTATTTGTATGTCGCAGTTCAGTCAGTTCCGGTTTTAGCATTGTTTATCTATTTAGTAAGTGAAGGTGAACTATCACTAAAATTTCAACTTAGTTTTTTCTCAGTCGACCTGAAAAAGTCGATATTCTTTACGGCATTAGTTAGTTTGGTTACAGGCTTGAGCGCGATGGGATATCAGTATATCGACAAATATATGATTAATACTATGCTCGATCTTTCGAACACTGGTGTTTATACTATTGCTTTCTTTTTTGGCTCCATGATTGGTTTGCCTGCACGATCGTTAATAAAGATTGCATCAGTAGTTATAGCTAAAGCCTGGAAAGAAAACAGACTGGGGGAGATTAAGGATATTTATGTAAAAAGTAGCTTAACACAAACTGTAATAGGTTTATTTGTTTTACTGGGAATAATGATAAATATTGATGATGTTATCTCCATTCTTGGGAAGGATTATATTGAAGGAAAGATGGTGATATTCTTTATTGGGCTGTCTTTTTTAATTAATTTGATATTTGGAGTAAGTGCTGCAATAATAGGGAATAGCAAGCAATACAGGGTGCTGTCATATTTAATGATAGTATTTTTGATAATTGTGGTAATTTCTAATTATTATTTAATTCCAATTTATGGAATTGAAGGAGCCGCCATCGCCTCAGCAATATCAATACTTATACATTCAATATTTAAGTATTTGTATATATTGTATAAGTATAAAATGCAGCCGTTTACAGCTAAGCATCTTATTCCAATATTACTAAGTCCATTTTTGTTTGCTGCTTTTTATTTTATGCCTGATTTATTTAGTAATCCTTTTTTGAATATTTTGATTAAATCAATTGTATTTAGTTTAGTTTATATTTTCTTGATTTATAAACTTAAAGTTTCAGTTGATATTAACGAAAAGATAGAGTTTGTAGTTGCCGAAATAAAAACCAGATTTTTGAAATGAAGAAAGTTCTGATAATATCGTATTATTGGCCTCCGGCAGGAGGGGTGGCAGTTTTGCGCAATTTAAAGTTCGTGAAGTATTTAAGGGACTTTGGCTGGGAGCCAATTGTTTATGCACCAAAGAATGCTGATTATAATCAACTTGACCTCGATAATTTTAAAGAAATACCTGATGGTATTGAAACCTTAAGATATCCAATAATTGAACCTTTTTCATTGTTTAGGAAGTTTACCGGACGAAAAAAAACAGACAAAACAAATCCTGTTTATGCCCGTGAGAGCAGTGCAGGATTTATGGATAAATTTTCGATTTGGGTTAGGGCTAATTTCTTTATCCCCGATGCCAGATTTCTGTGGATAAAACCTTCGGTGAAATATTTATCAGAATACTTAAAAGAAAATAAGGTTGATGCAATATTGACTGATGGGCCACCACATACAAATACGGTGATAGGTCAGCAGTTATCTGAAAAATTCAATATCCCATGGCTTGCCGATTTCCAGGATCCTTGGACTCAGGTTGATTATTATAAGATGTTTAATATTGGGAAACGTGCTGATAGAAAGCATAAAAAACTTGAACAAGAAACTTTTAAAACGGCCAAACAAATTACAATTGCCAGTCCTTCCTGGGCCGACGATTTAGAAAAAATTGGTGCAAAAAAACCAGAAGTTATTTACTACGGCTACGACGAAGATGACTTTTCTGGCGTAAATGCAAATAGAGGAGATAAATTTATTATTAGCCATGCAGGTTTGCTTGGAATCGACCGTCAGCCTGATACTTTCTTAATAGTGCTGGCAGATATTTGCAATAGTAATCCACAGTTTAAAAATGATTTGCAATTAAAGTTTGCCGGTGTTGTTGATTTTACCATAAAGCAAAAGATTGATGAGTTGGGATTAAATGAAAACTTTATCGATTTAGGTACCATCGACCGTAAAGAAGCAATACAATTAATGCTGGACTCAAGTCTGTTGCTGTTACCTGTAAACAAAGCCGATAATGCCAAGGGACGACTACCCGGAAAAATCTATGAATATCTCCGCACATTCAATCCAATTTTGGCCTTAGGGGAAAATGGTAGTGATGTTGAGGGAATAATTTCATCAACTAAGTCGGGGATAAATTGCCAATACGATGATTATGCTGGGATTAAAGAATTTGTTTTGGACGTTTACAATAAAACTTTTGAAACAAAATCAACCAAAGAACTAATCGCAAGGTTTTCGGTTAAAAACCAAACAAAAAAAATAGCAAAATTGCTAAGTGAAATAATCTGATGATATTTGTAGAATAAAGTAATGAAACAGAAAACAATTAAAAATATCATTGATCTTTTTAACTCACTATTTTTAATAGTGGGAGGATGGATAATAGTTGTTCCAATAAGTCTTTTGATACCGAAAAAGAAAGGATTGTTTGCAGTTGTTGGCAGAACAGGAAACAAATTTGCTGATAATACAAAGTACTTTTATCTGTTTTTGCAAAATAATCATCCAAAGAATAAATCATTTTTTATATCCGATACAAAATCATTTAACGATGATGTACCTGGTTTAATAAAACACCCTTCTTTTAAATCAATGATTACTTTGATGAGGGCAGAATATGTAATACTTGATTATTCGGCTTGGTACCTAAACTTCAAGTATCATTTATCAATAAAAGCAAAAAAGATTCAACTATGGCATGGAATAAGTTCTAAAAGAATTGAGATGTCAACAGATATATTTACAAAATCGAAATTAGGAGGCTTGCGTAAAATTTATGGCGCATTGAGAGGTCAGATTATTAAATTCAATCTTTTGTCTTCTACTTCGGAATATTATTCAAAAAACTTATACAAAGGCTCTTTATGGTTTAAAGAAATAAAAGAGTTTGGTCAGCCCAGAAATGATGTTCTATTTAGGACACCAAAGGAGGCTGATTTAATAGGTGCTGACTCAGCTGTTATAGCAAAACTAAAGCAAAAGAAAAAAAATGATAATACAATAATTATTCTTTTTACACCAACCTACAGGGCAACATTATCAAATGACATTATTGATTATAACAGATTGAATATCTTTGCACAAAAGCATAATATTAGTATTGTTATTAAACATCATGTTTTGGCAAATTTCAAGGCTATTCCAAATATGAGTAATATTTTTGTTTACGATAAGCGAAAAGATATTTATCCAATTATGTCAATTAGTGATGCTATGATTACTGACTATTCTTCAATTTATCTTGATTATCTGCTGCTTAACAAGCCGGTTATTTTTTACATTCCTGATTTTGTGGAGTATAAAAAAGCCGATACTTCATTAAGGGATGATTATCTTGAAATTACACCGGGAACAAAGTGTAAATCGCAGGAAGAACTGCACAAAACACTTATTGAGGAATTAATTGACAATAGGGATAATTATAAAAGAGAGAGAGAAGACGTGCTAGAGTTTTCCTATAAATATGTTGATGGTAATTCTTCGAAAAGGATATATGAGTATTTAATTAAAAGAGAATTATAATCGCCGTTAATAATTGCTACATTGCATCATATTTGAGAAAAGTTAAAAAGAGAAACAGGTATTAAAAAACACAAAGTGAAGCAGATAGAAAATAAAAAAAATGTATACGTTATTGGAGTGTTTGATTTGTTTCATAGGGGACACCTGGAACTTTTGAAAAAAGCAAAAAAACTAGGAGACCGTTTAATAGTTGCAATTAATGGAGATGACATGGTTTCTAAATATAAACGCAAACCAATATTTAATGAGGAAGATAGACTTGCAATAATAAGTAG
This sequence comes from Bacteroidales bacterium, assembly GCA_029933565.1. Classification (GTDB taxonomy): domain Bacteria; phylum Bacteroidota; class Bacteroidia; order Bacteroidales; family F082; genus BM524. Next base: position 1,059 of record JAOZNY010000014.1, on the reverse strand, counting down.
TCTGAGATTAGTTGACGAAGCATTTATTATTAGAATATTTGATAATAAGAAGGTCATGATTGACCGTAAGGTTGATATAATTGTTCATGGTACTGATTGGGATAGGGATAGTTACCTTAAACAAATTCGAGTTACTGAAAGTTTTCTTGATGAAAATGAAATTTCTCTTGAATTGGTACCTTATACTAATGGAATAAGTACATCTGATTTGGTTAGTACAATAAAAAATAGTTAATTGAATTTTCACCAAAATATAAAGTTACCTGTTGTTTTTAGGCTTGGCGATAATATCGTAAAAGATTTAAAACAAATTTTAATGGAGCACCACCTTAACTTCAGAGATATTGTGGTTGTTTCAGGATCTTCATTTTCAAATAATATTGCTAAAGAAATATTAGAGCATGTTTCCGGATATCATTATGTTGTTAGTAATAATTCAATTGAGACAGCAGAGGCACTGCATAAATATCTTGATGTCAATAATATAGATTTAGTTATTGCTGTTGGTGGAGGGAAGGTTCAGGATGTTGTAAAATATGCTGGTTTTCGAGCCAGAATAAACCAACTAATTATACCTACAATTATTTCGAGTGATGGATTAATTTCTCCAATTGCAGTGCTAAAAGATGAAAATGGTTTAAATAGAAGTATTGGTGTAGAGATGCCATTGGGGGTACTGATTGATTATACCATTATACAAAAGTCACCAAAAAAATATCTTAATGGTGCTTATGGTGATTTAATTTCTAATATATCAGCATTAAAGGATTGGGATCTAGCTGCGAAAAACAAAAAAGTAAATTTGAACGATTTCGCTTACCAATTATCAAAAAATTCTATTTTCTCACTTCTTAGTTTGAAGGAGAATGATAGTTATAGAAAGAAAGTTGAGATATTAGTTAACGGTTTAGTTAACTCAGGAATTGCAATGAGTTTGGCTGGTACAAGCAGGCCATGTAGTGGAGCAGAACATCTTTTAAGCCATGCATTAGATTCACTTTGGTCACAAAACACTTATCTTCATGGAGTTAAAGTAGGGTTGTTTTCGTTGGTAACACT
>JAOZNY010000386.1 GCA_029933565.1 Bacteroidales bacterium | reverse complement strand
CAGGAATATGCATGTGATCAGGACAAACTTCGGTACAAAGTCCGCAACTGATACAACGAGCAGCCTCTTCACGAGCCATTTCCTCACTGTAACCAATTACGACCTCAGCAAATGATTTAACCCGCTCCATGCCATCAAGTTCAGGCATTGGAACACGTTTGTAATCATTAAGAGAATTCTCCTTTTCGCTTACAAATGAAATATTATCTTTTCCTTCCGGATTGTCAACACCTGGTGTCCAAAGAAATGCATCAGCATCATCGGTAACATAATTGTAATCCTTTGTAAGACTAAGGCTACCTGTTGGACAAACCTCAACACAAAGGGCACACCAGCAACAGCGGCCATTATCAACCCTAGGTCTTAATCCTGAATCACCATTTTTCCCTTCAATGCCATCAAGTTTGATCATGTCGATGGCTGCATTCTGGCAAATTGTAGAACAGTTACCACAACCAATACATTCGTCAAGTTCGTTGTAGTGAAGACCACGGTAGCGGTCGGCTGCCTCAAGTGTCTTCTTAGGATAATTTATTGTGTGTGGCTTTTTACCAAACTGCTTGAGTGCGGTTAAAGGCCTTAATGTATCTTTTAAATCGAAAAAACTCATTGTTTTAGTGTTTTGTGTTTGAGGTTCCGTGTTCCGTGTTTGTTAACTCTCTATCTCCAAACTCTGAACCAAGAACCCAGAACTCTTTATCTTTCAATCTCTGGTGGACAAGTTCCCAGACTATTCATTATTGCTGAAACGTCGGCTACATTTGAACCTTTCAACACATCTTCGAGTAAAGTAATACCATGTACATAGGCAGCACCTCTAAGGTGAACTCTTCGGGGTTTAAGCCCTCCATCACTGGCAACATAAAGTCCTATTTCTCCTCTTACCGACTCGGTGCGCACATAGGCATCGCCTTTTGGTAAAGTCCATTTTTGTGGATTAGGGATTTTATTGTAAAAAGCACCTCCCGGCATATCTGCAATAACCTGACGGATAATGCGAATAGACTGTCTTGCTTCCTGACGACGTACCTGAGCACGAGCCCAAATGTCGCCACCTTCAGCAGTTGGCACTTCAAAATCAAGTTTATCGTAAACTTCATAAGGATCGTCGATGCGGATATCACTTTTAATACCAGTTCCACGAAGAACGGCACCTACAACACCATATTCAATTGCAGTTTCTTTATCAACAATGCCAACACCTTGTGTACGTTTTTTGAAAATAGCGTTGTTAAACATCACATCATCGTAATCGTCAAGACGCTTTTCAATATAATCCATAGTCTTAAGAACCTTCTGCTCAAAACCTTTTGGCAGATCGCGACGAACGCCACCCGGCCAAATATACATATGATAAACACGTCCACCTGTAAGTTCTTCAAATAGGTCGAGAATGTAGTTTCTATCACCCACACTCCACTGTCCAATTGTATAAAGTCCAAGAGAACCATTCTGTCCGCCATACCAAAGCATGAAAGATGCAAGGCGGGCAAGTTCAAGAACCATTACCCTGATATATTTTGCTCTTTCTGGAACCTCACGACCTTCGATAGACTCAACAGCACGGGCGTATGATTCTTCCATAGGGTCAGTCTCAGGAACACAAAAACGGCACATCAAAGTAAAACTTTGAAGCCAGTTGCGTTTTTCCTGTAACTTTTCAAATGCCCTGTGCAAATATCCAACTTCGGTAGTAGCCTTAACAATAGTGTCGCCTTCTACTTTCAGGCGAACCATCATATTTCCTGTAATACCAGGGTGCTGAGGCCCAATATATAATGTTGTTGCTTTTTCTCTCATTATCTCGAATATTTTTTGGCGAAGTCAGGAATCTCTTCACGCGAACGTTCAATAATTGCTTCTCTAACATCCTGTGCATCTTCACGAC
>JAOZNY010000385.1 GCA_029933565.1 Bacteroidales bacterium | reverse complement strand
CAGGTATAAGCCTCGATGGCGATAATTTTACTGTTAACCGCGAAATTGATGGTGGTTCTCAGGTTTTGAGCATGTCGGGGCCACTTGTGGCAATTGTACAAAAAGGTATTGCAAAAGAACCTCGTATCCCTGCAATGCGTGGAATTATGATGGCTCGTAAAAAACCACTTAATGTTGTTGAGGCGGTTGATGCAAACGAAAAGACTTCATTCGTTAACTTCGAACTTCCTCCACCAAAAGCAGCATGCAAAATGGTTGATGAGGAAAATGCTAAAGAACTAATTACTTTGTTGCACGAAGAGGCAAAAGTGTTATAGGAATTTTCAATTGTTGGATGGTTCAATTGTTAAAAAGAAAAGAAAAATGGACACAGACTATTTAAATATCAATAAAATAGATGCTTACAACAGATCATTTGATTTAAGTAACACTATTTGGGATATTGTAATGAAATGGGGTTATTTTGAGAAAGACACTGTTGGCAAACAATTGGTTAAAGCCACAGATTCTATTTCAGCCAATATTGCTGAGGGTTTCGGACGTTATCACAAAAAGGACAAGATAAAGTTTTACCGCTACAGCAATGGTTCACTTTTAGAATCAATTGATTGGATCAGGAAGTCTGAAGTAAGAGGATTAATTACAAAGGATCAATTTGATTTCATAATTAATCATTTTAATGAACTTCCAAAGGAACTAAATCAATTAATTAAGTACACAAATATAAAATTGAAGTACTAATAACAATGTAACAATCGAACAATGCAACAATAATTAACAATTAAAAAGAAAAAAAATGTCAATATTAGTATATACAGAAAATTGGGATGGCAAATTTAAGAAACTGAGTTTTGAACTTGTTTCATATGCCACTGCAATTGCAAAAGAAATGGGTTCTACAGTTACAGCCCTGTCAATTGGTAATGTTGCCGATGACGAATTGAACAAATTAGGAAATTATGGTGCTGCTAAAGTACTTAATGTTGTTGACGACCGTTTTGGCAGTCTCGACAATCGTGCTCTGGCAAAGGCTGTGGTAGCGGCTTCACAAAATGAAAGTGCAAAAGTTGTGATATTCTCACATAGCAACTTGGGAAAGGCTATAGCACCAAGGGTTTCGGTAAAACTTGATGGAGGAATGGTTTCTGGCGTTACAGCAATGCCGCTTAGCATTGACCCATTTGTGGTTAAGAAAAAAGTTTTTACCGGCAAGGCTTTTGCTAATGTGCAAATAAATGCTGAGGTAAAAGTAATAACACTTTCTCAAAATTCATTCGAACTTGTTGAGACTGGTGGAACTGCAAGTATTGAGGCTTTTGACCCTCAAGTAGGCGATGGCGATTTTAGTACTACTGTAAACGAAACCAATAAAATTACTGGCAAAGTACTTCTTTCCGATGCTGAAATAGTTATTTCAGGCGGACGTGGAATGAAGAGTGGTGACAATTGGGGACAACTTGAAGAGTTGGCTGATTTACTTGGAGCAGGTATGGCATGTTCACGCCCTGTTTCTGATGAGGGCTGGCGTACACATGATGAACATGTAGGCCAAACAGGAAAAATTATTGCACCAAATCTTTATTTTGCTCTTGGTATTTCTGGTGCAATCCAACACCTTGGAGGGGTAAGTTCTTCCAAGTTTATTGTTGCCGTTAATAAAGATCCCGAAGCACCTATTTTTGAGGCTGCTGATTATGGAATTGTTGGCGATGTATTTAAAGTATTGCCTCAGTTGATTGAGGGAGTTAAGGAAATGTAAACAAGAATTACATAAAAAACATAAGAGTTTTTAAAATAATCCCGGTAAATTTTATCGGGATTTTTTTATTTCGTTTTCTTTAGGAAAACCAAATGCTGCTGAACAAACTTCAAATCGTTGTAAGTGTAATCGGCACTAA
>JAOZNY010000384.1 GCA_029933565.1 Bacteroidales bacterium | reverse complement strand
TTCCGTTTTGAGTGGGAAGGCCGCTGCTCTTCGCAGCCCTTTGTTTTCAGCCCCAACTTCCAGCCCGGGCCGGAATACATCCGCTGGAGTTTCAGTGATCCGGGCTCAGGTGCCGACAGCATCTCCTTCGACCTTAACCCCACCCACTATTTTAGTCATGCGGGGGAATTCGAGGTAAAGGTAACAGTGCGCTACCCAAATTTCAGGATAGAAAAAACCTCAAGGGTGGTAAGCGTTGATCCCTCGCCACATCCCGACCTTGGCCCTGATACCCTAAAATGTGAAAACGGGGAAATAAGCCTAAACTCCAACGAAACAGGTATGCACGTCTGGAGCACAGGCGATATGGGGATGAACGTAAACGAAATAACAGTTTCCAATACGGGATGGTATTGGGTAAGGGTAAGCAACGACATCGGCTGCCCCACAACCGACAGTATCTTTGTGGGGCTTTACCCAAATTCAATTATCGACGAAACCAACCTAAACCTTGTACCTACCTCCTGCGGTGGCAGCAGTGGAAAGATCCTTGGGCTTACAGCAGATGGCACACAACCCCTGACCTACGAATGGTTTGACGGGGGCGGCAACCTGATTGGAAGCACCCTGGATATCGAAATGCTCTCCGTGGGGAATTATTTCCTCCACATTCATGATGGCAATGGCTGTACCACAATTTCCAGTGCTTACACAATTATTGATGCCGGTGACATAGTAATTACACAAGTGGACAAAGAAAATGCACATTGCGGACTAAACATTGCATCGCTCACAATAACAGCAGAACCTACTCCCAACGATCTGCTATACTCCATTGACGATGGCAGCACTTGGCAGGATGGGAACCCTATTTTTAATATGCTTGCTGCAGGAAGTTATTTTATAAGGGCAAAGGATGCATCTGGCTGCGAGGGCGCTTATGCAAACAACCCAATAATAATTGAAGACATTGCAGGGCCTCAACTGACATCCTCATCCACCACACCCGAAACCGATAACCTCTCGGATGGCGAAATAGACATAGTTGCTACAGTAAGTTCCGGACAGGCATTTTATTCCATCGACAATGGTAACAGTTGGCAGGTGGATGACGGTCTGTTCACCAATCTCACAGCAGGGATTTACAGTTGCATTGTAAAAGATGATTTTGAATGCGATACCATATTCGACCTTGAAGTTGAAAGGGTGATTTCGCAACTGATAGAAGCCAGGGCAGGAAATGGCAATACCTGTATGGGAAATGTAGCAGTAGTTCCGTTGATACTTGACAACTTCACCGATATTTTCAGTTTCCATGTAAAACTTACCTACGACAGCACCCTGCTCATTTGCGATAGTTACATAAATATGCACCCCAGCCTGGAAGCCAATATGCAGGCAAGCATAATCCCCGGTACCGATGAGATAATTGTAAGTTGGCAGGGTACAGAGCCAATAACATTGGATGAAGGGGCAACAATGCTTGAACTGGTGTTCGAGCCCAAGGCCGAGGGCATGGCAGATATTGACTGGGTAACACAATTGGGCGAAAGTGCTTTTTTCAACCAGCAACTGGAAGAGATAAGTTGCAGTTACCTTTTTGGCTCCTTGAGGGTTTATGCCCAACCACAGATAATGATGCCCACTTCGGAGCAATTGTGCAGTGGCGATACACTTATAATCTTTCCTTTTGTCAATGGTGGTTCGGGCGATAACTCATTTCTTTGGGAAGGGCCAAACGGTTTTAGCACCAACGACCAAATGCTGGTGTTTATGGGAATGACAACAAATCAGTCGGGGCTCTACAACCTAAGGGTAAGTGACACCATTGGCTGTGTTGCGGAAGGGGATATGCAGATAACCGTAACCGAAAACCCACAGATAGCCTTTGCAGCAAATGATACTATTTTTGGTGAAAAGGGTTT
>JAOZNY010000147.1:3500-7507 GCA_029933565.1 Bacteroidales bacterium | reverse complement strand
CTATAAAAAGAGGCTGTACTTTGTGGATAGCCTCTTTTTCAAAATTATTTCCAGTAATAACTATTCAAGATTTTACCACGATCCCTGTTCGTCAATTATTCCATCTATATATTCCCACCATTGGCCGTGGCCTGATGCATCCCATTCAGCCCTGAAATCTAATACATATTGGCCATTTATCCAGTCTTTAACTTCGACAGAGCCAGAGCCATCTTCGTTTGTAACTACATTTATGAGAAGGCTTTGTGGCAGTTCTGTAATACATTCAAATGCACCATTTGCCAATTCCTGCCACATTTGTGTCATTAATACACCACTTCCTTCAGGGTTGTAAAGTGTCATATGTCCTGAAGTTTCATCTTTTTCAGAGTAGGCCTGAATATAGGTGAAGTTGCTGAGACTTATGCCTTCCAGCGTACCGTCAATAGTTACTGCCCAGGAGTAAGTAGTTGCTGTTTCTATGAAAGTAAGTGTAATGGTACAATGTGTATTTCCTTCGTTAATTTCCCATGTAAACAATTCTGTTCCACTATCTTTAAGCTTGGTAATTGATGTGCTCTTGGAGGGAGGTGTCATCATTCCGCCATAGCCTGACATTGCGTTTGCCATACTTAAAAAACTTTTGGCTGTTTGTGCCCCCTCGTCGTTTGACTGTGCCATTGCATCAGGTACTGTTACTGTTTTTATATCGTAGGCGGTAAAGTTGTTGTTGGGGTCAACATCATCATCTTTTTTGCATCCTGTAGCAATTATCAGGGAAAAGATAGTTGTAAAAAGAATTAAAAATTTAAGTGTTTTCATAGTGATATTTTTATGTGTATGCTTTATCAAAAAAAACCATGACCGACTGTAGTAAGTTGAGTTATAGAATTATTTTGTTTTTAGTAAGTCGATCATGGTAAATTAACTTAACCAATAATTATTATTTATTCTTTGATGATTTTTTTTGTCGTAAAGCTGCCATCCTCAAATCCAACTTCGATTAAATAAACTCCTTTTGGATATTTACTTAAATCAAATGTTTGCTGTTGCGAAGGATTTGATTGCTGTTTACTCAAATCCATTTTCTGACCATTTGTAGAATAGATATTGACAGAGTTAAACTTTTTAACTGTATTAATTGTAAGCCTGTCAGATGTTGGGATTGGATATATTTCAATATGACAATCTAATTGCTCTTCAATTCCTGTCGGGAAATTATATTCAACAAGGTAATTAACAGTATAAGAACCGGGTAACCATTCGGCTTCGAATATTGACATAACCGGAATCTTTATGTTTGGTGCATACCATGTATATTGAATATCAGTAAATGATCCCAGTGGAATCCATTCAATATTATCGTAATTCATCCATGAATAATCTATCGTAGTTTTTTTTAACCGTAATACATTTTGGAACTCCCCGGCAGGTGTTATAATTGTGCCATAAGCATCTGCCTCAACAGTAACTATTGCTGAATCGCGATGGTAGTAATAACCCCAGTCAAGATTGTATATCAATTGGTCCGATGTATCTTCATAATTATCACCATACGTAAAAGGAAATTCAAGAATTGTAGCCTGATTAGTATAAGTTCCAAAACTACCACTACCTGATTCCAGGAGTCCAAAAGCATTTAGGTATTGTGATGTGCTGTTACATTCGAAATAATGAAAGTAACCTTCATTTGGGGTTTCAATAGCTCGAGTGCAAATATTGGCATTGGCAACGGCGGCTGAATCAGCAAATGGTGTTGTTGTAGGATTAACACAAATAACTCCCTCACCCTCAACATAGGTACCTCCTGAAATTGTGCCAAAATCCCAGGTCATATTAGCTCCACCAGAACCCGGATCAGTACTTGTTGCTTCTATATAGGAATCAGATCTATAAGTATCACCAATAGTTAAATTAAGGCTGTTGGTTAGAATAGGTTGTGAAAACAAGACCTGTAGCGCAAAAACTGAAATTGTCAATAAAGTAAATTTTTTCATGATTTCTTCTTTTATAGTTTAGAAATTGATTTTGACTTAATCTTTTACACATCTGACTGACCAGCCTATGGTTTTCGTATGTAATTCAAATGCGGTATTGTCGGAGTTAAATAAGTTGGACATGTGATATGCCTTGTCCTCATTGTCAGTTGATGTCCAAATATTAAAACTGCGCATTAGGTTGGTATAATTGCCTGTTTGCCCCCTTTGCCCTGCCCCTCGGCTAGAGAACTCTGATTCATTGGTAGCTCCTGTATTTGGATCTTCCCAATAGGTAAAGCCTGTTTCTTTCATTTTTCCGCCGGCTTCCATATGTCCACCAAGATAATCTTGCAATGTTTCTGCTTCATCTTTGGAAGGAACATGCCAGCCCTCAGGACAGATACCCTGTGCTCTTTCTAAAGTGTTTTTGCTTAATTTCATTGCAGCAGTCCATGTATAAAGCCTTCCGTAATCGCTTACATAGGATTCGTTGTCTTCGTAAGCATAAACCTCATCAATTACTGAACCGTCGGCATAATGTAGCGAACGCAGGTTTTCTTTCATCCATGTTTGGGTTCCAATTTCCACTGTTTCATAAATATTGCCATCGTAATCCGTTACTGTTCCTGCCGGTGGACCACCACCACCTGAAATAACAACGTATTGATCGCCAATGTAAAGCGTGTCGTTTGAATAATGAACATAAATTGAGGCTGTGTAAAGTGAGTAGGGAACAGAAAGTAGTTGGGATGTTCCCATTTCAATGTAACTGCTTCCACCTGAAATGTCCATTTCTACTTTTAAAAAATAGGAATCATTGCCCCAGTCAATTTCCTGGAAATTTCCTGATTGAACATTTCCCTCTCCAATGTTTAAATTAAACACACCTGCTCCATTAGAATTTGAAGTAAATGTTTCACTATAAACAGTGCTTCCATTTACATTGTTTGCGATAATTGAAAACTGCAAACCAATTGGACTATTTGTAATTGCTACCCCTTCGGCATTACGCGCCACTCCTTGGTATTTGAAACTTTGGGGGGCCTGTGCCAAAAGTGTGATGCCAAGAAATATGGCAATAATTGAGAGTTGTAATTTTTTCATTTTTATAGTTTTTATTGAAATTAGTTTTTTACGATTCGTTTTATTATTGGAATATTTCCTTCGAATACTAAGCGAAGTAAGTAGACCCCATTTTGTAGGTTACCAATATTCAGCTTTGCTGTTTTTTGTGAGTTTTGTATTACAAATAAACCGTGTCCATGCATATCAATAACTTCGATATATTTAGGCGTTTCCTCATAACTAATAGTTATCTGACCTTTTGTGGGATTTGGAAAAACCCTGACATTAGCATTTTTAATAAAAGTTTCCTCAATATTGGTTCCTTCCTGTGAGCCTTGAAAAAATCCCTGTGTTAGTGAATTGATTTCCGATTGAAATGTTTCTGTTGCAATTTCACCAATGGCAAATTCGAGTGATTGATTGTTGGCAACAAAAGTTTCTCCACCGGAACATAATAAACTGGGACTGAGTTGCTGTGAGATGCCTGGTATACCGAGCGTAATAATCAGCAGCGTAAGAAGAATTTGAGATCTAGCCCTTATTAGAAATTTCAAATCCTCATAAGTGAGTAATTTTCTTTTCATTTTGAATATGTTTTAATGATTTTATTTAATGCATCTTTTTGATGCTTTATTTTTTGTTTCAATTCTGCAATGGAATCCTTTTCCGATTTCTTCGGGTTCTTCTTTTTAGCGATATTTCTTTTTTTCTTTTCCATGCAATGTGGTTTCAAATTGCAGAGCAAAAATATTTTCATAAGTAGATGAATACAAATATTTCAGGTAGGCGAAAAGTTTCAGTAGTGGTTTCAAAAAGTCACAAAATCCGTAATAGGCTGATTATTAGACGGGCAAAGGTTTGTATCGTGCTAGATCTCTGAGCGAAGTTTGAAACTTCGCCCAAAGGGTTTTATATCTGCATAAGAAAAGGAGTCAGTTTATCATCGTTAGTAAGACCTAATTTTTTCCTTAAACGATAACGGGT
>JAOZNY010000147.1:0-3400 GCA_029933565.1 Bacteroidales bacterium | reverse complement strand
GTTGATTTTAATCGGAACAAAAAGAAAAGCAGCACAATTAAACCAGCAAAAACAAAAACGAGCACAATAAGGAGGATATTAAAACTTCGTTGATCTTCTGTTTTACTTTTTAATAAACAAATCTCATTGTCTTTTTTTTCTGACTGAAATTTTGTTTCAAATTCGGTAAGTATTCTTTCCTTTTCAGTGTCAAACAGACTGTCGTGCAAATGCTGATGCTTAACTAGATTTTGGTAAGATTGTTCGTAATTATTATTAAAAGCATAAATCTCAGACAGTTTTTTATACGCATGGCTGATTAAGTTGGGATTATCAATTTTTCTTGCCATCTCCAGTGCCTCTAATGCGTATTGAATGGCATCTGCTTTTCCTTGTTTGTTTTGGGCATCTGCAAGTCTAAGTTTTGAAATAATTATACCGGTTTTTTCTTCTAGACTTACATAGGTTTTTATTGCAATTCGCAACGACTTTTCGGCTCTTTTATACTCGCCCATTTTAATTAGAACTCCTGCAATTTGGTATTCAGAACTGGCAATTGCCCTATCCAGTTCAAGTCTGCTGCGAATTGCTAACGATTGGTTGTGAAATATTAAGGAAGAATCCAATTTTCCCAATTCTTCGTACGACACACCTATGCAGCTCAAAGCATCCGCCATTCCTTTTTGGTCGTTGATCGATTCTTTTATCTGTAATGTTTCCATAAAATATCCTAATGCTTTTCTTGTTTCTTTTCTGTCGAGAAGAACTACGCCAATGCCGGCATAGGATGATGAGAGCATTTCTATATTTCCTGTTTCTTCATATAGTTGAATGGAGGTTTTATATAATTCCAATGCATGAATGTAATCGCCCCTGATACGACAGTTTACTGCTTTTGCAAAATGCAGGAAGGCGAGAGCATCTGTTTCGTCAGTTGTCTCTAAAATATCTTTGGCTTTATCAAGATATTTATTGGAAAGGGGATAGTCGTCTTTGTAATAATAAACACGCCCTTGCCATAACAGGCTTTTTCCTATGCCTACTGAATAATTTAGGGATGTTGAAATGGTAAAGGCCTCCTGAAGATACAAAAGGGCTTTATCATTTTCAATACTGCAATAGTTTTCGCCTAATTTTAGTAACACATTTACTTTGGCTGTGTCATCTTGTAGTTGCACTAATTCTTGTTCAAGTAGTTCTATTTTGTCTTGGGCAATGGAATAGTTGGGAAGATTGATAGAAAAAAGTAGTGACAAAAGAAATGCCAATATTTTAGTTGATTTGTAGATTCCGGTTAATGGTTTCTGTGGTTTCATCCCGTATGGAATTTTTAGTATTCTAGATTTCCAAAGGTAATAAAAAAACAATCTTCCTGAAAAGTGGATTATAAATTTATAACTGCACTATTAATTGTAAATTTGTAAATTGTTGCCTCAATAATTCAATAAAACAATAAAAGAACAATGAATAGTTTCCCCCTTTGGTCACCATCATCAAAAACAAAACTAAACTCAAATATGCAGGCTTTTCTTAGTCTTGTTGCTGAGAAATATTCCCTTGCAAATTCTGAATACGAAAGCATCCACAAATGGAGCGTTGAAAACACTGCCGATTTTTGGCGTGAAATTTCTGAGTTCACGGAAATGACATTTTCAGTAAAATCCAATAGCATTGTTGACGACCCACATAAAATACCTGGTGCTAAGTGGTTTGAAGGTGCAAGACTGAATTTTGCTGAAAACTTGTTAAGGAGAAAGGATAATCACAAAGCAATTATTTTTTGGGGAGAAGATTCGGTCAGGCGTGAAATTACTTATGCCGAACTTTATGAGCAGGTTAAGAGAACTGCTGCAGGCTTTAAAAAACTTGGACTGCAAAAAGACGATAGGGTGGCGGCATTTATGCCAAATATGCCCGAAACAATTATCGCAATGTTAGCGGCAACGTCAATTGGTGCAATCTGGTCATCCACTTCCCCCGACTTTGGAATTAAAGGTGTGCTTGATCGTTTTAGCCAAATAAAACCAAAAATTGTTATTGCGGCCGATGGCTATTTTTATAAAGGAAAAGCCTTCGATTCGCAGGAAAAATTGAAAGGGATTTTAAGTAGCCTGCCATCAGTTGAAAAAGTTGTTTTGGTAAATTATATCAATACTGTTGATGTTTCCGGATTTGAAAATGCCATAACTTTTGAGGATTTGGCAGAACCCACAATGGAGGAATTGGTCTTCGAGCAATTACCTTTTGATCATCCTCTTTACATAATGTATTCGTCTGGCACCACTGGTTTGCCGAAAAGCATTGTCCACTCTACAGGAGGAACTTTGATCCAACATTTAAAGGAACTAAAACTGCACAGCAACATTAGTGAAGACCAAACCGTATTTTATTTTACAACCTGCGGTTGGATGATGTGGAACTGGTTTGTGAGCAGTTTGGCTTTGGGGGCAACTTTGGTGCTTTATGATGGTAATCCATTTTACCCTGGCCCTGAAGCGCTTTTAAAAATGGCCGATGAACTGGACATTGATTTTTTTGGTACAAGTGCAAAATATATTGCCTCACTGGAAGCAGCAGGGGTGAAGCCTAAAGAAATTAGCAATTTTCCAAAACTAAAAGTTATAGCCTCAACAGGCTCTCCACTTACCGACGATAGTTTTGATTACGTTTATCGCGATTGGAAAAAAGATGTTCAACTTTCATCAATTGCAGGTGGAACTGACATAGTTTCTTGCTTTGTTTTGGGTAGTCCAACGCTTCCGGTTTACCGTGGTGAAATTCAATGCAAAGGTCTTGGAATGGATATTGACTGCTTTGACGACGAAGGCAAAACTGTGGTTGACGACCAGGGCGAACTGGTTTGTAAAACAGCCTTTCCTTCGATGCCAATTTATTTCTGGAACGACGAAAATGGCAAAAAATATCACGATGCATATTTCGATGTGTTCCCAAATATCTGGCATCATGGCGACTACATTGACATTACTGAGAGCGGTGGAATTATTATGCTTGGTCGTTCCGATGCTACTTTAAATCCGCAGGGAGTTAGGATTGGAACTTCAGAAATTTATCGTGTGGTTGAAAATATTGAGGAAATTGAAGACTCTGTTGTTGTTGGCCACAAAGTGGATGGCGATGAGCAGGTAGTCCTTTTTGTAAAATTGAATGATGGTTTTGAGTTAAACGACGAACTGATAAAAAAGATAAATACTGCAATAAGAAAGAGCTGTAGTCCAAGGCATGTGCCTTCAATTACTAAGCAGGTACCAGATATTCCTTATACAATTAATGGAAAGAAAATTGAGGTTGCTGTGAAGAAAATCATCCACGGTCAAGAAGTAAAAAATAAAGATGCCCTTGCAAATCCGGAATGTTTGGATAACTTTGTGGGGATATTGAATACTTAAAAGTACTTAAAGTG
>JAOZNY010000146.1 GCA_029933565.1 Bacteroidales bacterium | reverse complement strand
AAACTTTGCAGTTTTCAAGTTCGGGAATACTTATCGACCCTTCAATTAGTTCGGGTGATGACGATATAATTGAATATGCCGAAAATGCTTTTTTAAGTACTAATATCACAAATAGTTCGGGGGTGGACATGATAAATGCTTCGGTGAATATTTATATCAACGACAGTAATTTTATTTTACTCGACAGTACAGAATTTATAGGCACCCTTGAAAATGGCCATTCAATCAATTTAGTCGATGCATTTAACTTTAATGTTTCACCAAATGTGCCTAACTACTGCGATTTTAGCATTCAAACAGAAATTATTTGCGACGACACAACTTATTTGAACAACTTATTTTTTACTGCTTATGCACCGGTAATTATGAGCAATAATATTATTGTAAACGATAATGACAATAATATTCTCGACCCGGGGGAGACTACCGATATTATTGTTGAAATTAAAAACACAGGAGGAAGTAATGCACACGATTTAAATATTATTCTTTCGTCAGACAGTGAATTTGTTACAATTAATAACCCAACAGAATTTATTTCAGAACTCACATCTGATTCAATTGTTCCTTTAACTTTTAATATTACAGTTAATGAAGATACCCAACTAGGATATTTGCTGGAGTTTGACCTTGATTTCACTTCGCCAAACGGATTTATAAATTATGATACTTTTAACCTACCAATTGGAAATACCAATGAAAATTTTGAAACCGGAAACTTTAATCGTTTTTCGTGGGGAAATATTGGAGAGAAGAATTGGCAGATTACACAGGATTATGTTTACGAAGGCATTTATTCATCGCGTTCTGGTAATATTATTCACAATCAGGAGTCATCCTTAATTATTGACATAGAAGTTCTTAATGAAAGTAATTTGAGTTTTTACAGAAAAGTTTCTTGCGAAGATGATTCCAGCAACAATAACAATTATGATTATCTAGCGTTTTATATTGATGGATTTGAACATGCAAGATGGGACGGTATATTAGACTGGGAGAAGGAAACTTTTAATGTTACTGCTGGTTTTCACAGTTTCGAATGGAGGTTTCACAAAGACCATAGTGTTAGTTTGTATTCTGACTGTGCTTGGATTGATGCTATTTCTTTCCCATCGGGAATAGTAATTGATCACTATCTGGAATTTAACCCCATGCCCATTTACAAGGAAATGCGACCTGATTCAATTAAAACAGATACTTTGACAATTTCAAATTTTAGTCCTTATGGCGATGTAAACTATCAAATCAGAATGGACAATGCTGTGGAGGAAACTGCAAACAGAAGCATCAGCGGTTCTTTGCTTGAATGTTCAGAAAAATATGTTAATACCGGACAAGAATTCTCATGGGAATTTACAGCCTATAATGGTAGCAACGACAGCGAATGGGTTATGGATATTTTTATGGACTTCCCCGATGGAATAATAATTGACTCTATGACAAATTTTGTGGGAGGCAGCGAAGAACTTGAGCATGATTCATCAATAGGAAATGGTGCAATAATACACTGGCATGGTGAAAATGATGAAGGCTGGGGTGCACTTAAAGGTATGGAAACTGCTTTGGCAATAGTTTATGGCCATGCAGAAACTACACTAATCCAAGACTTTTCGGTGGCTGCCGAAATGCAAGGAGATATTTATGGAGCCGATCCTCATGTTTTATTTTTTGATGTTGATTTTATAAACCTTGGGGAAATAAATACATGGCTTACCCTCGATACCTTACAAGGAACCGTAGATGCCGGAGAGTCGGATATAATTCTACTTAATTATAACACAACAGGCTTGCCTGAAGGTGAATATAATTGCGAATTGCTAATTAATGATAATTTTAATAATGAAACTATTATCCCGGTTAATTTGGTAGTTGAACTTCATGTAGGAAAAGATGATCTTGCTAATAATGCAAATCTGATTTCTGTTTATCCAAATCCTTTTACAGAAAAAATCCATGTGGAGGCAAATATTGAGAAAGGTCAAACAGCAATTATTGAACTGTTTAATACCAATGGAATTAAATTAGTTTCTAAAAAAATGGAATCAAATAAAGATGGTATTCAGAATTTTGAAATTAATGCTAATTTTTCAAAAGGTGTTTACTTCTTAAGCATAACTATCGGCAATCAAAAACAAATAAAAAAGATTGTAAAACTTTAATCGCTAATTTGTCAGTGTGAATATATTTGCAGAAATCATTTAATGGATGAGTTTTAACCTTAGCGAACATATTCAATCGATTATTTTCTTGCTGTACTCAGGAATAGGATTGGTATTTTTGGGCTTATCATATTTTCAGTTTACAAACAAAAGCCGACTGAGCCTTTTGCTTATTGCAATGGGAAGTTTATCTATCGGGTTTTTTGTTTGCCTTTCCGATCCATTCCTTCACATGTGGGACGAACAGGTTCATGCTGTAATTGCAAAAAATATGCTCACCAACCCATTCAAGCCAATGCTAATGCCTGATCCAATTTTACCCTACGATTACAAAAATTGGACCGGCAACCATATTTGGGTTCATAAGCAACCTCTCTTTTTATGGCAAATTGCTCTTTCGTTCAAACTATTTGGCACAAATATTTTTAGTTTACGACTCCCCAGTATTTTGATGACAAGTTTACTGGTTTTCCCTGTTTACAGGATTGGCAAACTGGTTTCTGGAAAACAAGCAGGTATTTTTGCTGCCGCACTTTTAGCAGGTTCCAATTTTATTTTCCAGATGGTGTCGGGCCGTATGCATACCGACCACAACGATATTGCATTTTTGTTTTATGTAACATTAAGTATTTGGGCATGGTTTGAAAAAGAAGATTCAGAAAAAAAATACTGGATACTGCTAATCGGACTTTTTTCGGGCATGGCAATATTAAATAAGTGGCTTGTTGGACTTCTGGTTTACTCCATTTGGGGTTTAAATATATTGTTGTTTAAAGAAAACAGAAAAAAGATTTCTTCCTATCTGGAAATGATTGTTGCTTTATTTATAAGCATAGTGGTTGCACTACCTTGGCAACTTTACATTTTAAATAAGTTTCCGCTTGAAAGTAATTTCGAATTTGAATATAACTCCCTTCATTTTTTCGAAGCCCTTGAAGGGCATGCAGGTGATTATTTTTATCACTTAAATAAATTTGAAACTTTGTTTGGTACTGATTTTCAATATGTTCTTTTGGTTTCATTTGTTATTTTTGTTTTATCCAAGATAAAACTTAAAGATAAGATTGCGCTCATTAGTCCTATAGTAATTGTTTACCTATTCTATTCGTTGGCAGCAACCAAGATGCCCGCATTTCCGATAATTGTTGCTCCAATAATTTACTTAATTATCGCAGTTTCACTTTCGTATATCCTCCAATTCCTTAAGAAAACCCATTTCAATGAGATTGCGAAAAAAGCAATTGGAATAATAATTGTTTTTTTCTTGTTCTTTCATTTCTTAAACCACGATTTTCTTAGTTTAAAAAATAATACCGACAATCTGAAAAGATATCAAAAAGCAATAAATTTTACATTGGATTATAAAAATTTACCCACATTATTTGAGGAAAAGGAAATCATAGTTTACAATAGCCGGAATTACGATAAACTTAAGATAATGTTTCACACTGACTACCGTGCACGTTCTGGTGTTCCATCTCAAAAAAATATTAAGGTATTAAAAGAAAATAATATTGAAATAGTGGTTTTCGACAACAATAAACTACCTGATTATATTATTAAAGACACTACAATTGCCAAGATAAGGTCGCAGGTATGGCAAAAGAATTTTAAGGGCGAGATGGAAGTTTACTACTAAATACTAAATTTGCGCCCTTAAATTACAAGCATGGTTTTTAGCAGTATTGCATTTCTTATTTATTTTTTACCGCTGTTTTTGTTGGTTTACTATCTGTCGCCTCAAAAACTAAAAAACTATGTTATTCTACTTTTTAGTGTTGCTTTTTATGCTTGGGGAGCGCCAAAGTTTGTTTTCATTTTACTTGCCATAACTGCTGCTTCATTTTACATTGTTAAATGGATGGATTTCAGTAATGAGCGAAAGCACAAGAAGATATTACTGGCACTTTCCATTTTTATTAATTTGGGGCTACTTGCTTTTTTTAAATATGCAAACTTCTTTGTCGACAACCTTAATCAGATATTTGAGACTTTTGGGTATAATGCTGTAGCCTGGACAAAAATTATTTTACCAATTGGAATTAGTTTCTATACCTTTCAAACCCTAACTTATTCTATCGATGTTTACCGAGGCGTTCATAAACCACTCAACAAACTCAGTAATTATGTACTTTACATAATAATGTTCCCTCAACTTATTGCAGGACCCATTGTACGTTACAACAGCATTGCCGACCAAATTGTAAAACGAAACGAAACAAATAACGACCGTTTATTGGGATTTTACCGATTTAGTATTGGTCTTGCAAAAAAGGTACTAATTGCCAATGTAATGGGATCCAAAGCCGATGAAATACTTTCAATGGACTTTGTTACAATGGATGCAACAACGGCCTGGATTGGAATTTTGGCATATACCTTCCAGATTTATTTCGACTTTTCGGGCTACTCCGACATGGCCATTGGAATTGGCCGTATGATTGGATTTAAATTTCCTGAGAATTTCGACAATCCTTACACCTCGAAAAGTATTACCGAGTTTTGGCGAAGATGGCATATGACCCTCGGGGCATGGATGAAGAATTACCTCTACATCCCTCTGGGAGGAAATAAAGTAACAACCAGCCGCTTATATTTCAATTTGTGGTTTGTTTTTCTGGTATCGGGTTTATGGCATGGAGCCTCCTGGAACTTTGTTATCTGGGGCGCATTTCATGGTTTCTTTTTGGTAATCGAAAGGCTATTCTTATCAAAACTATTAATAAAAGCAGGCTCTCTAATAGCATGGTTCTACACCTTTTTTATAACTATAATGGGCTGGGTAATTTTCAGGATTGAAGATTATGGCGAAGCCTTTGTATTTTACAAACGACTGTTCAGTTTCAATTTTACCAAATTGGACTTTCACTCCGACCTACAGTTTTCATACTGGATTTTAATAGCTATTTTATTTTCATTTTTTACTATGCTTCCAAAGGGAAAGGAAATTCAACAAAAAGTATTTTATTCTAATTATTCGAAATCAGGTTTGATTTTTGGGTTTGTAATTGCCTTTTTACTTCTGTTTCTTTCAATATCTTCAATAGCGACTTCCGATTTTAATCCATTCATTTATTTTAGGTTTTAATGAGGCTGCTAACAAAAATATCGTTTATGCTTTTAATGCTAATCCTTGTTTCACCAATGATTCAGCAAAGCTCAGATATTGTAATGATTAACAAACTTAAGGGTGCTATAAAAGAAGTGAAGTTTCCCAAACTAAATTCAGAGAACTGGTTTTCAGAGAAATTTCAAAACCAAACAGAAAAATATTTAGCACGTAATTTTGGATTTGTTAATTGGTTTATCCAACTAGAAAATCAAATTCAATTCACATTCTACAATAAAGCAAAAGCCAATGGTGTAATTATTGGTAAGGAAAACTATCTCTACGAAAAAAGTTATATCGATGCCTACTATGGTAATGATTTTTTAGGCGATAGCACAATTAAACTCCTCTATTCAAAACTTAAAAAAGTTAGCGATACTTTAGAAAAACTAAATACAAAAGTCCTGATAGTATTTGCACCCGGCAAGGGAAGTTTTTATCCTGAATATATTCCCGACAATTTAAAAGTAGTAAATAAGACAACAAACCTAGAATGCTGTGTTAAAACAGTTGACTCTCTTGGACTAAATTACATTAACATGAGTTCGTGGTTTATAAAAATGAAAGACACTACAACTTACCCGCTTTACCCAAAAACTGGTATTCACTGGAGTTCATATGGAGTAAGTCTTGCAGCCGACAGCATTTTATTTTACTGTAAAAACAAACTTGAACTTACACTTCCAGATGTAAACTGGACACCCATTGAAATTAAAAAACAGTTGCAAAGCCCTGACAATGACATTGAAAAAGGTATGAACCTGATTTTTGATTTGCCAAACCACCCAATGCCCTATTTAAAAATAAAACCTGAGAAACAAAGCGACTTTACCAGCAAATCAATTGTAATTGCCGATAGTTATTACTGGCAATTATTCAATATGGGCTTTTCAACTAAAGTGTTCAAAGAAGGGCAATTCTGGTTTTATAGTAAGCAGGTTTTCCCTAAAAGAAACAACAAAGAAACCCGTGTTAAGGATTTAAATCTGAAAGAAGAACTACTTGAGCAGGATATAATAATTCTGTTAACCACTGAGCCTGTTCTTAAAAGACAATACTGGGGATTTGTTGATCAGGCTTACGATGTTTTTTTCAATCCAAACCTTAATGATTTACAGTCGGAGATAAAAGAGCAAGCAGAAAAAATTAAGAAGAATAAAACTTTAATGAAGAACATTGAAGAGAAAGCTAAAAAAAGAAATATTCCCATTGACTCGATGTTGATGATGGATGCTGAGTATATTTTAAAAGTAAAGAATAAAAGAGTGGACTAAACAAAGCTTTGCCGGCAATTAATTTGATATAAAACAAACATAATAATTTCGTATTTTTGCCGTCTTATTGAAAACATCAAATTTTAGAGTTTTATGAACGATAAATGGAATTTATTTCAGAAGTTTTTAATTACCCAAGAACAGCAAATTTCGGTTACCGATTTTTTAATGAATGCAGGTATAATAGTTGTTTTGGCAATTATTCTTGAATTCACCTACATAAAAGCAGCCCGTACCATTTCAAACAGACGACAGTTTGCCGGTACTTTTCTTTTATTGGCTTTTACCACAATGCTGATAATTACAATTGTAAAAACCTCACTGGCACTTTCGCTAGGTTTGGTTGGTGCACTTTCTATTGTTAGGTTTAGGGCAGCAATTAAAGAACCTGAGGAACTTACATATTTGTTTTTTGCAATTGCTTTAGGATTAGGACTTGGAGCAAATCAAACTCTGATTATTGTTACAGCATTTGCAGTTGGTATGATTATTCTGTGGGGAAGACACTTCATTAAAGGCAAGAACAAAGCGCAAAACCTTTATTTGAATATTAATGCAAGTTCTGGAGTTGCCAACCTTGATCAAATAACTGAAATAATCTCCTCAACATTTGGAAAATTCTATCTCAAAAGATATGATGAAAATGATAATGTTATAGAAGCTTCATTTCTTATCGACAGCCCCAACACAAAGTCATTGACCGAGTTTAAAGAGAAAGCTAAAGAAATTGGTGATGGCATTAGTGTTTCGTTTGTTGAGAGTAAATCTTTTTAAGAAACAAGAACCAAGAGCCAAGACCTAAAAATATGGAAGTACAAATCCTGATTCCTGACTCTTACATCCTGACTCCAAAATAGAAAAAAAATGTTTCCTCCTTTTAGCATAGAAAAAAGTCGTTTTGAGCGAAAATTTGTTGTTAGTGATATGGATTACTTTAATATCGAACAACAGGTGAGGTTACATCCTGCTGCTTTCACTAATTTATTTCACCC
>JAOZNY010000383.1 GCA_029933565.1 Bacteroidales bacterium | reverse complement strand
AAATGGCGAACTATCGTTTTGCAATCTCAAACAACTGGAACTAGCAGAATAATCCCCTTGGTATTATTGCAGGTATTTGCAATTAACTCCCTTATTTGGTCGAAGCCTACCTTTTGCTCAAAATTATGCGGATAAATCATGCTGCGAAGTTAGGGAATTTGCTTTAACAGATATAAAACTTCAGTTTAGAACTTTTGGGTTTTGCTGTCGACTTTTCTAAACAGGAGCTTATTAATAGAAAATTCATAAAGCATTTGGAATCTGGTCTTCAATTGTTTATATTTGGCAGTGCTTAACACACAAGTTGTTAAAGTTAAAATATTGTGATTAAAAGCAAAAAAATGATTTCCAATTATCCACTCTTGAGAGGGGAAACAGGGGTGTGTCATAAATAAGCCCAATCATTTTTTTTGTATAAAACGAAATCAACTTTTAATAACTTAATTATTAATATTAAAACATAAAACCATGAAAAGAATCTTTACGCTAATTTTTATTTTATTGACTTTTAGTTGGGTATTTGCCGATGATGATTGTAATAATTACTGTTCAGTAATTTCGCCTGATGGCAATTATATTTATTTTTCATCAGATCGTCATGGAGGTAGTTTTCAAATTTACAGAGTTGATATTGATGGATATTCTAACCCTGTCCAGTTGTCAAATTTACCTGGAAATATTAATTTCTATCCTGCAATAAGTCCCGATGGTTCATTAATTGCTTTCCAGAGTGGAAGCAGTGGCTATGGCTCTAATTGTGAGATTTATATAATGAATGCAGATGGTTCTAATCTTCAGCAATTAACCAACAATTCAGTTTATGATGGTTATCCCAATTTTTCTCCCGATGGCACAAAAATAGTTTTTGATGCTTGGGACGATTCAAACTATCCTGAAGTTTTTACGATGAATATTGATGGAACCGATCGGACTCAACTAACTAATGAGCCTGGGGCTTTTTGGCAAAGTGCACCACTTTATAATCCTTCCGGAACAAAAATATATTTTAGTGCCGGTTTTAATGCCGATAATTATTATGTAATGATGGATCTTAACGGGACTAACTGGGTAAACATTACTGAACCCAATAGTTTTGGTTATTCAGATTATGGGCTTCATTTTAATGATGATGGTACCAAAATTATTTTTTATACTACTGAATGGGTTGGTTATAATAATGGATGTGATATTGTTATAGCTGATGCTGATGGTTCAAATTGGAATAGAGTAACAAATTCTACAGATGGCAAATACTTTAGTTTCCCATTCTTTAATCCTACTGAGGATAAAGTTCTTTATTCATTTTATTGGCCTGGTGGCAGTGGGAAATATAGTATAAAACAGATGAATCTGGATGCAACAAATGATGAAAAAATTTCAAATTGCTCAGGTGTTGGTGTTGATGAAAATATTGATAGCAGCAAAAGTTTAATATATCCTAACCCTGTTTATGATTTTGTTCAGGTTAACTACAATGATGAGTTTGTTTTGGAGATATTTGATTTAGCAGGAAGATTATTATTAAAGACAGGTACTAAACAATCAGATATTTCCCATTTGACACGGGGAGTTTATATGGCAGTATTAATAGATGGAAATGATAAAATAATCAAAATAGAGAAATTGGTAAAGCAATAATATTGATAGAAAAATTTGTCACTATCAAGAATGACATTTAGTACAAAACCTAACAGTAAGAGCAGGGTGTTTAATCACTCTGCTTTTTCCTTTTTAAAAACGTCTTAAACAGTGAGTTGTATTGTTGTGATACTTCCTCCGATAATTCAAGAAACCTATTGTGAGGAATTGCTCTCAGACTTTCGGCGTACAGAGCTCCGTTTATCCTGCTGATCATCTAGACCTTTACAGCAGTTTCTTCGTTTGGGGCCTCGTAAATATCAAGAAAATCGTATTGACCTAATAAGGCATAATGTGATAGGA
>JAOZNY010000145.1 GCA_029933565.1 Bacteroidales bacterium | reverse complement strand
GTGTATTTTGTTACTCTTCAAAAATCAACTCCATCTCCATTTGAACCAAAAAATGATGAGGTAAAAGTTACTATAAAAAAACAATCAGAGAATAACGAAAAAGATAAGAAATCGAAAAAGGATAAAGGAAGCGATAAAGCAAAGGATAAAGAAGAAGACAGTGTAAAGCCTGTTAATATTGATTTTGATGGAATTCAGGACAGGGTAATTGCTATTCCTGGTAAGGCTGGCAACTACTGGGGTTTGAGTCCTGCTGGCAGTAAATTATTCTATGTTTCTATGTCATCTAATGGAGGTGGCCCTCAACTAAAGTCTTACGATTTGAAGAATCAAAAGGAAAAGGAACATGGTAAGATCAGTTCTTTCATTATTTCGGCCAACCAGAAAAAAATGCTTGTTGGAGTTGGTGGAAAACATGCAATTATCGACTTGCCTAACTCAAAGGTTAAACCTGAAAAATTTATTGATGAAAGTGGCATGAAAGTTATGGTTGACCTTCAGCAGGAGTGGAATCAGATTTTCAATGAAACATGGCGTCAGATGCGCGATTTCTTTTACGCTCCAAATATGCATGGACTCGATTGGCAATCAATTAATAAGAAGTATTCGGTACTATTGCCTTACGTTAAAAATCGTAACGACCTAAATTATGTAATTGGTGAAATGATTGGTGAACTAAGTGTAGGACATGCCTACATTAGCGGTGGTGATAAACCAAAACCAGAGCGTATTAAAACTGGTTTGTTAGGTGCTAAGATTAGTAAAGGTGAGAGTGGATATTTTAAAATTGATAAAATACTTTTAGGCGAAAACTGGAATAAAGGTGCTAAATCGCCTTTAACTGATGTAGGAGTAGATATTAGTGAGGGCGACTTTATAATTGCAGTTAACGGAAAATCGACTAAGGATGTAAACGACATTTATAAAATGCTAATTGGTACTGCCGGAAAGAAAATAGAACTTACTACCAACTCAAGTGCAAATAGTGACGGTGCTAAAAAACACATTATTATCCCTATTTCCGATGAATCGGGTTTGTACTACTATAATTGGGTGATGGATAATACTAGGAAGGTAAGTGAGGCCACCAATGGAGAGGTTGGCTACATCCATATCCCAGACATGGGAGTAGGTGGTTTGAATGAGTTTGTAAAACATTTTTATCCACAACTTAACAAAAAAGCATTGATTATTGATGACCGTGGAAATGGTGGTGGCAATGTTTCGCCTATGATTATTGAAAGGCTTAACCGCGAGTTGGCACTCTACGGAATGTCAAGAAATAATGGGGTTAATACTAAACCGGCACAAATGATTTTAGGACCAAAAGTGCTTTTACTCGACAATTATTCAGCATCCGATGGCGACTTATTTCCATACCAGTTTAAGAAAATGAAAATGGGAACTTTAGTTGGACTTCGTTCGTGGGGAGGTGTTGTTGGTATTAGAGGTTCACTTCCATTAATAGATGGTGGCGATTTGAGAAAACCCGAATTTGCTCCATTTGATGAAAATGGAAACTGGGTAATTGAAGGCTATGGAGTTGATCCTGATATTGTTGTTGATAATGATCCTGCCAAGGAATATGCTGGAGAAGATCAGCAGTTAAATAAAGCTATTGAAGTAATTCTTGAGCAATTAAAAGATTTTAAATCTGTTCCTGCAATTCCGGATTATCCCGATAAAACAAAATAATATTAGTTAGTTATAAGTGGTAAAAGCCCTGTTCGTTATTTAACGGATAGGGCTTTTTTGTATGTAACCTGGTTGAAGATTGCATCTTCAACCTTTTAATAAAAGGAAGTCTGTGACTTCCAAATAAAATATTTCATTACATTTGTTCAAAACAAAAATAATAACAATGAACTGGGACAAAACTCATAATTTTAAAATTAATAAATTAGTTAGTAAAGATGATTACGAGGGTAGGGTAGAAGCAACCCTTATTTCGAGGCCTGCTGTAGGTGCATCAAAAAAGGCAATCTTATACGTACATGGTTTTGTAGATTATTTTTTTCACGATAAATTTGCTGACTGGGCTAACAGTATCGGTTATAATTTTTATGCCATCGACTTAAGGAAGTATGGTCGCTCATGGCTTCCACATCAAAAGCCAAACAATTTTAAGCATTATTCCGAGTATTTTGAGGATTTTGACTTAGCAACAAAATATATTGGAGAAACAGAGAAAAATATCGAACTAGTATTGTATGGTCATTCAACAGGAGGACTGCTTACTGCATTGTATGCAAACTATCGAAAGGATGATCCATTTATTAAGGGTCTTATTTTGAACAGCCCATTTTTTGACTTTAATTCACCAAAACTACAAAAGGCTTTTATTCCAATGATTTCTGCAATTGGAAGTGTATTTCCAAATCTACCTTCACCCGAGGGATTAAAGGAGGGATATGCCACAAGTTTGCATAAAGATTTTGAAGGGGAATGGGACTTTAACTTAGATTGGAAACCAATTAAGGGTTATCAGATAAACCTTGGTTGGATTAATGGAATTCACACTGCCCAGAAAGAGTTACAAAATGGTTTGGACATTAAATGTCCTGTTTTAGTAATGTATTCAAACAGTAGTTTTCCTCCAGGAAATTACTCAAGTGAAATGCACACTGCTGATACCGTGCTTAGTGTAGAAGATATTGCCAGGTACTCAAAGGTTATTGGCAATAACGTAAAAGAGGTAGAAATCCAGGATGGTATTCACGACCTTGTTCTTTCAAAAAAGGATGTTAGGAAAAAGGTTTACGCAGAAATGACAAGTTTCTTAGAAAACCTTTAAACACTCAACTCTAAACACGGAACTCTATGCCTGAGCTGTTGGTCCACCCATTGAAAATGGTGGCATACCGCCATCTTTCGATTCCTTAATAGGGCCGTTAATTGATTCAAATTTTCTGAGATTGTCGTGCAATGCTTTGTAAAGGCGTTTCGCATGTTCAGGAGTAAGTATTATTCTTGACTTTACTTTTGCTTTTGGTGCACCAGGCATAAGTTTTACAAAATCTACAATAAATTCTGAATTTGAATGTGAGATTATGGCAAGGTTTGAATAAGTTCCCTCAGCAATTTCTTCACTTAACTCAATATTTAATTTGTTTTTATTTTTATCTTCCATGATATAAATTTTTAAACTCTATTTAAATTATAAAATTGAATTATTACAATTTGTAAATTTACTCAAGATAAGTTTACGATAAATCCTAATAATCAAAAAATTAAATAACAAATGAAAAAACTTGAACAATAAAAAAAAAGCGTTGCATTTTTATGCAACGCTTTTTCTAATTATATGTTAACTAATCTTCGATGTCTTCACTTTCTTCAACATTTGTTGCCGATTCCATCACCGAGTCGTATTCTTCTTTTGAACCAACAATAATATCGTTGTATTCCCTAAGTCCTGTTCCTGCTGGTATTTTATGACCAACAATAACATTTTCCTTAAGACCAAGCAAATCATCTGATTTGGCTGCAATTGAAGCAAGAGTAAGAACTTTTGTAGTCTCCTGGAAAGATGCCGCAGAAATAAAACTATCGGTCTGCAATGAGGCCTTAGTAATTCCCTGTAGTACCTGACGTGCAGTTGCCGGCTGTGCATCTCTACCTTCAGCAAGTACTTTGTCTCTACGTCTTAAAGTAGAATTCTCATCCCTTAGTTTTCTTGCACTAACAATCTGACCTGGGCGGAATAGTTCAGAATCACCAACCTCAGTAATAACTTTCATTCCAAAGATTTCATCATTTACTTCCATGAAAACTCTTTTATGAACAAGTTCTCCCTCAAGGAACCTGGTATCACCCGGATCTTCAACTTGAACTTTACGCATCATCTGACGTACAATTGTCTCAAAGTGCTTATCGTTAATTTTTACACCTTGAAGTCGGTAAACCTCCTGAATTTCATTTACAATATACTCCTGAACCTTCATAGGTCCTTTAATTGCAAGAATATCAGATGGGGTCATAACACCATCGGAAAGTGAGGAACCTGCTTTTACAAAGTCATTTTCCTGTGCAAGTATTTGCTTAGAAGTTGAAATAAGATATTTCTTCTCTTCACCAGTTTTTGAAGTAATTATAACCTCTCTGTTTCCACGCTTAAGTTTTTTACCAAAACTAACAACACCGTCAATTTCAGAAACAACTGCAGGTTCTGAAGGGTTACGTGCTTCAAACAACTCAGTAACACGTGGAAGACCACCGGTGATATCACCAGATTTTCCAAAAGCACGAGGTATCTTCACAAGAATACTACCTGCTCTAATGTTACTACCTTCATCAACAAGTATGTGTGAACCAACTGGAAGGTCATATTGCCTTACAACCGAACCATCAGTATCAAGAACTTTAATAAAAGGGTTCTTGGCTTTTTGACGTGACTCAATGATTACTTTTTCAAAATAACCAGTCTGTTCGTCTGACTCAACCCTATAAGTAAGGCCTTCAATAATATTTTCAAAAGCAATACTACCTTTTACTTCAGACAGGATTACAGCGTTATAAGGATCCCAATCAGCAATTGTATCACCCTTTTTAACATCTGCTCCATTGGTGACATATAAATTAGCAGAATAAGGAATATTGGCAGAAGCAAGTACAACACCTGTTTTCTCATCAATAATTTTCATTTCTGCTGAACGTCCAACTACAATTTCAAATTTAGTACCCTCTTTATCCTTGTAACTAACAGTTCTTAGTTCTTCAATATCAATACGACCATCAAACTTAGCCTCTAGTTTTGAAGTAGCTGCAATATTTGATGCAGTACCACCTTGGTGGAATGTACGTAGTGTAAGCTGAGTACCTGGTTCACCAATTGATTGTGCACCTATAACACCCACAGCCTCTCCTTTTTGAACCATAAGTCCTGATGCTAGGTTACGACCATAACATTTGGCACATACGCCTCTTTTGGATTCGCAAGTAAGTACTGAGCGAATTTCAACTGATTCAATTGGAGATTCCTCAATAAGAGTTGCAATTTCTTCGGTAATCTCTTTACCACCAGGAATAATAAGTTCTTCAGTAAGAGGATTGTAAACATCGTGAAGTGTAACACGGCCAAGTATTCTGTCGTAAAGTGTTTCTACAACTTCTTCATTTTTCTTAAGGGCTGAAATTGTTAGTCCCCTAAGGGTTCCACAGTCCTCAATATTAATTACAACATCTTGTGCCACATCAACCAAACGACGCGTAAGGTAACCAGCATCAGCAGTTTTAAGGGCTGTATCGGCAAGACCTTTACGTGCACCGTGAGTAGAAATAAAGTACTCAAGTACAGATAAACCTTCTTTAAAGTTTGAAAGAATTGGATTTTCAATAATTTCACCTCCGGTAGCACCACTTTTTTGTGGTTTTGCCATCAATCCCCTCATTCCTGATAACTGACGAATCTGCTCCTTTGAGCCACGAGCACCTGAATCAAGCATCATATAAACAGGGTTAAAACCCTGATCATTTTGTGATAACTCCTGCATCAGAGTATTTGTAAGATGTGAGTTAGTATGTGTCCAAATATCAATAATCTGGTTGTATCTTTCATTATTTGTAATGAAACCCATATTATAGTTGTTCACAACTTCATCAACTTCTTTGTTGGCTTTTGCAACTAGAGTTTTCTTAACTTCAGGGATAACAACATTACCAAGGTTAAACGAAAGTCCACCTTTAAATGCACTTCGGAATCCAAGTTGTTTAATATCATCGAGGAAATTTGCAGTAACATCAGTGCTAGTACGTTTCAAGATTGCTCCAATCAAGTCACGAAGTGCCTTTTTTGTAAGCAATTGATTGATATATCCATACTCTTTTGGTACAAGTTGATTAAATAATACTCGTCCAACAGTGGTTTCAATAAGTTTATTTACTGGTTTCCCATCTTCATAAGTATCAACTTTTACATTGATAATTGCATGAAGATCAGCTCGTTTTTCGTTATTAGCAATTATTACCTCTTCAGCTGAATAGAAAGTCATTCCTTCACCTTTAACAGGTTGTTCAGGAGTACTTTTACGTGCTTTAGTAATATAATATAGTCCTAATACCATGTCCTGTGATGGTACTGTAATTGGTGCACCATTAGCAGGGTTAAGGATATTATGTGAAGCAAGCATTAGAATTTGTGCTTCAAGAACAGCAGCATTACCAAGTGGTACGTGAACAGCCATTTGGTCACCATCAAAGTCGGCGTTAAATGCTGTACAAACCAATGGGTGAAGCTGAATTGCTTTTCCTTCAATTAGTTTTGGCTGGAATGCCTGAATACCTAAACGGTGAAGGGTAGGAGCACGGTTTAGTAATATAGGATGACCTTTAAGAATGTTTTCAAGAATATCCCATACAATGGCGTCTTTCTTTTCTACAATCTTTTTGGCCGATTTAACAGTTTTTACAATTCCTCGTTCAAGAAGTTTTCTGATAATAAAAGGTTTGAACAATTCTGCCGCCATACCTTTTGGAAGTCCGCACTCATTTAATTTTAGTTCGGGACCAACAACAATAACAGAACGACCTGAATAGTCAACTCTTTTACCCAATAGGTTCTGACGAAAACGTCCTTGCTTACCTTTAAGGCTGTCACTTAACGATTTAAGAGGTCTGTTAGATTCAGTTTTAACAGCACTAGATTTTCTAGAATTATCAAACAATGAGTCCACAGCTTCCTGTAGCATACGCTTTTCGTTACGCATGATAACGTCAGGAGCTTTAATCTCTATTAATCGCTTAAGTCTGTTATTTCTGATAATAACTCTCCTATAAAGGTCGTTAAGGTCAGAAGTGGCAAAACGTCCACCATCGAGTGGTACAAGAGGTCTTAATTCTGGTGGAATAACAGGAACAACTTTTACAATCATCCATTCCGGTTTGTTCTCAGCCCTCTTTCTTGCATCACGAAATGCTTCAAAAACATGAAGTCTCTTAAGGGCTTCTGCTTTTCTTTGTTGTGAAGTTTCGGTATTTGCTTTATGCCTTAAGTCAAACGACATTTTATCAAGGTCGAGCCTTTCAAGTAAATCATGAACAGCTTCGGCACCCATTTTAGCGATGAACTTATCAGGATCTGTATCATCAAGATACTGATTTTCAGGAGGAAGTGATTCCAGGATATCCAGATACTCTTCTTCCGGTATTAGGTCTAAGTAATTAATGCCATCTTTGGCCTTAATACCAGGATTGATAACTGCATACCTCTCATAGTAAATTATAGTCTCCAACTTCTTAGTTTGAAGTCCGAGCATTGCACCAATTTTATTAGGTAATGAACGGAAAAACCAAATGTGGACAACCGGAACAACAAGTTGAATGTGTCCCATACGTTCACGTCTTACCTTTTTCTCAGTAACTTCAACCCCACAACGGTCGCAAACAATACCTTTGTACCTGATTCTTTTGTATTTACCACAGTGACATTCGTAATCCTTAATAGGTCCGAAAATCCTCTCGCAAAACAAACCATCTCTTTCAGGTTTGTAAGTACGGTAGTTAATAGTTTCAGGTTTAAGAACTTCTCCAAACGACTTTTCGAGGATCGACTCAGGCGATGCCAGGCTTATAGTGATTTTGTTAAAGTTACTTGGTATTTTGCTGTCTTTTCTGAAAGCCATATATCAAAT
>JAOZNY010000144.1:2644-7665 GCA_029933565.1 Bacteroidales bacterium | reverse complement strand
AAACAAATGAATAAATGGCCTGATTCTATTCAGATGCCTGAGCAACCTTAGTTTGGGTGCATTTTTTGTGAAGCAATAAAATTTAAGAAGTTTTATTTTCTGGAGACTCTGTTTGCCTTAACACTTCTTTTTTAAAGTTCTCAAGACTAAGGGCATTGGCTAAATTGAAATCACCAATTTTGGTTCGACATAGTTGCGTGAGGTATGCCCCATTGTTAAGTTCTTCTCCATAATCACGTACCAAACTCCTAATGTAAGTTCCTTTCGAACAACTAACAGAAAAGTCAATACTGGGAAGGTCAATGTTTAAAATTGTGAAATCATTTATTGTTACTTCTCTGGTTTTGAGTTTAACCTCTTCGTTACGGCGTGCATATTTAAAGGCTCTTTTACCTTTTATTTTTATTGCAGAAAACTTAGGTGGAATTTGCTCAATATTACCTTCAAATAGTTTGGCTGTTTTTTTTAGCATTTCTTCATCAATGCCTGAAATATCAAATTCCCTGTCAATTTCTGTCTCCCTGTCGTAAGAGGGTGTTGTTGCCCCTAGATGCATGCTGCCCACATAAATCTTGTCGAGGCCTTGAAAATCGTCTATTTTTTTTGTGAATTTCCCGGTGCAAATTATTAGCAATCCGGTTGCAAGAGGGTCGAGTGTTCCGGCATGGCCTACTTTTAACTTCTTCCACCCGTATATTTTTCTTAGAAAAGATCTTATGAAATTTACAGCGTCAAAGGAAGTCCATTCATAAGGTTTTTCTATCAGCAGGACTTCACCTTCAGGGAAGTTGAAAGGTTTTGTTGAGTTTTCCATTAAATAAATGTAGCAACAATTGCAATAATACCAATAACAAAACAGTAGTAAGCAAAATATGAGAGTTTACTTTTTTGCACAAGTTTAATCATCCAGGTACAAGCCAAAAGGCCGGTAACAAAAGCGGCTACAAAACCAATTGAAAGTGGAAAAGCATTGGCGTTCTCCAAACTAATTCCACCACTAAGTATGTCTTTGCCTATTTTGGCAAGAATTAATGGAACCACCATTAAAAATGAGAACCTTGCTGCTTTTGTTCTGTCAATGCCTAAAAGAACACTCGTAGAAATTGTTGCGCCGGAGCGCGAAATACCAGGTAAAATTGCAATTGCCTGCGAAATACCAATAATAAAAGCATTAGTATTGCTAACATCTTTATCAGTAGTTTTTGCCCTATCGGCAAGAAGCAACAAGCCTCCTGTAATTAATAGCATGAAGCCAACTAGTAATATTTGATCTTCGAAAAGTATTTCCAATTGCTCTTCAAATAAAACTCCTACTAGAGCAGCAGGAACCATAGAAATAATAATTTTTACCGAGAATTTTGCTTCATCATTCCATTTAAATTGAAAAAGGCCACGAAAAATCTCAGCTACTTCTTTTCTGAAAACGGCAAGGGTTGCAAGGGCAGTTGCCCCATGCAAAACAATAGTTGTTAGCATGCTCTGCTCGGCTACCGAAGTGTCACCAAGAAGTGCTTTTGCTATTTCAAGGTGTCCGCTGCTGCTAACAGGCAAAAACTCAGTTAGTCCTTGTATTATTCCAAGGATAAGTGCTTCAATCCAATCCATTATTGCTTATTAATAAAAGAAATGTTATGCTTTTTTAGGTCGTTTCATTATTGCAAAAAATTCCATTACCAATCCTGCAAGGATAAGTATGGGAGCAAGTGTAAGTCTTTGAAAGTCAAATAAGGCATAACTAAAAACTTCCGGGTCTTTACTACCACCTCCTATTAAAAGTAAAAAACCTATTGCCATTAGCCCAAGTCCGACTAAAAGCAAAATGTAATTTTCGCGGTTAAAAACAAAACTCTTTTCTTCTTCCTTTTTATTAGTAGTTACAGTTGCCATTATTTTAATAATTTTTGTCAAAAGTAAACGAAAATTAAACAGTCAGAGATAATTATGATTTTTTAATAACTCTTTTAGGAATTATCCATACATTCTGTCCGACTTCATTCTTAGGTATTTGCTGACAGCAATTGACGTAGACAGACCTGACATGAGAATACCCGTAATAAGTATACCAACAAATAGATAAATTAAAGTTAAATTATTTGTCAACAAACTTAACTCAGGAATATTTTCCCGAAGTGCCTCAATAATACCTAGCAGCATCAATATTGCTACAAATGCACTAATGCTTCCTTGTAAAATACCCTTCACTACAAAAGGTCTTCTTATAAAAGACTCAGTAGCACCAACAAGTTGCATACTTCTAATTACAAAACGTTTTGAATAAACAGATAAACGGATAGTATTATTTATCAATGCCATGGCAATTATTAAAAGCAAAACACTAAAGGCAAGCATTACAATACTAATTTTTTTAAGATTTTTATTTACCAGATGCACCAACGATCTTTGGTAATAAACTTCTTTTACATTATCATTTTGTAATACGTATGCTTCAATTAGTTCAAGGCTGTCGTTATTTGCCCAGTTAGCATTAAATCTAACATCAATTGATGGGAGCAAAGGGTTGTCGTCTTCATCCATAAAACTAACAAAGTCGTCTCCTAAAATCTCAGAAAGTCTTTTTGATGCCTCCTCCGGCGTTATATATTCGGTCGATTTTACAAAATCTTTAGTATCAAGATGCTTTTGCAATTTCACAATGTCGGCTTCCTTAACATTGGTTTTCATAATGATTTCGAAGCCAATATTTTCTTTAATAAAATTCGATAAACTAGTGGCTTGCAATATAATAAGACCCAAAAATCCAAGTGTAAACAGCACAAGTGTAACACTGATTATTGATGTGAAATATGCACCACTTATTCGCCTTCGCTGCGATTTGTTCAATGAATTCTCCATTTTGTCGCTAAATTATAAAAATCAGTAAACCAGCAATTCAACAATTCATTATTTTCGCGCATTATTTATTGAGTAAATTATGCGTCTGATTATTACAGTATTAAGTGTTTTTGTTTTTTCGGTTTCCTTTGCACAAACAACAAAGGTTTACAATAATAAATTACACATCATTAATGACTTAGAAGAATACAACAATACTGTTGAGCAAAATCCAAACAACGAACTGGTGGATCTGGAATATTTTGTTCCAGGCATTATTCTCGACATTCGTTATGCAACCACTAACAATTTTACAAAGCAACAGGTTTATAAAAAAGCAAAGGCATATGTTCGCTGGCCGGTTGCACAATCACTTAAATTTGTTCAGGAAGGACTGCTAAAAAGAAATCTCACATTAAAAATATTTGATGCCTATAGGCCTTATTCAGCAACGGTTTTGTTTTACGAAATTTATAAGGACACAACCTATGTTGCCTCACCTTGGAGTGGCTCGAGGCATAATAGAGGAGCTGCTGTTGATGTTAGCATTGTTGATTTGGAAACAGGTGAGGAGATTCAAATGCCCACAGGCTTCGATTCTTTTGAAGAAACGGCTCATTCTGATTTTATGGATCTGCCTGAAAATGTATTGGAGAACCGTGAACTGCTAATTACAGTTATGCAAAAACATGGATTCAGGGTTTACCACAGCGAATGGTGGCATTACGATTTTATGGGCTGGGAAGGTTTTCCGCTTATGGATCTTACTTTCGAGGAACTTGATAAGAAAGAATAATGATGGCTTATTTCACAGGGCTAAAGCCACTGTGTAATTCATGAATTGTACTTCGGGTTTGTTGCCCAGGGTTAAAACCACTGGGTAACTCATGAGTTGCCCCGGATGAGTTGCCCCGGACTTCAGTCCGGGGAATAAATGATAATTAAAAATAATAATAAATAGAATATAATGGCATACGATTTTGGAAAGATAGAAAGTAAGTGGCAGAAGTATTGGGCTGATAATAAAGTTTTTAAAGCAGTAACCGGTTTGGATAAACCAAAATATTATGTCCTCGACATGTTTCCATACCCTTCGGGAGCCGGATTGCACGTTGGCCACCCTTTAGGTTATATTGCATCTGATATTTATGCAAGGTTCAAAAGGCATAAAGGTTTTAATGTGTTGCACCCAATGGGTTACGATGCTTATGGTCTTCCTGCCGAACAGTATGCAATTCAAACAGGTACACATCCTGAAATTACTACCGAAAAAAATATCAAGCGCTATCGAAAACAACTTGACCAAATAGGATTTTCCTTTGATTGGGACAGGGAAGTACGAACCAGCGACCCGGCATATTACAAATGGACTCAGTGGACTTTTATTCAATTGTTCAATTCGTGGTACAACAAAAATTCTGACAAGGCAGAAAACATTTCTATTTTAATTAAAGAATTTGAGTCAAACGGAAACTCAAAAGTAAATGTGGCCTGTGATGAGGTTGAAATATTTACGGCATCTGAATGGAATTCGCTTAGCGAAAAGCAACAGCAGGAAATGTTGATGCATTATCGTTTGGCATATTTAAAGGATACTATGGTAAACTGGTGTCCTGCATTAGGAACCGTTTTAGCCAACGATGAAGTAAAGGAGGGGCTTTCAGAGCGTGGTGGCCATCCCGTGGAACGAAAGTTAATGAAACAATGGTCGTTGAGGATTACTGCTTATTCGCAGCGATTACTTGAAGGTTTGGATAAAATTGAATGGTCTGAAGCACTTAAGGAATCGCAGAGAAACTGGATTGGCAGGAGCGAAGGGGCTTCAGTTATATTTGAGGTTAAGATCCCACCCCAACCCTCCCCTGAGGGGAGGGAGACAGATACATCCAAACAATCCTATGAGGGAGGGGAGAATGATCCTCATTATTACGGTACAGATAAAAAAACATGGTTTGCTAATAAGGATAATGTTAGGGAATTAAGAAAAAACCCAACTGAGGCTGAGGCTTTATTATGGGAAAATCTACGGAAAAATAAAACAGGTTACCGTATTAGAAGACAACATGCGATTGATGCTTTTATTGTTGATTTTGTATGCCTTACAAAATGGACAGTAATTGAGATAGACGGTGAAATTCACAATTACCAAAAAGAAGAAGATAAAAACAGAACCCAAGTCATTGAAGAAA
>JAOZNY010000144.1:0-2544 GCA_029933565.1 Bacteroidales bacterium | reverse complement strand
CCTTACTACTGATATAGGTGGTATCGAAGTCTTCACCACCCGTCCCGATACACTTTTTGGTGCAACTTTCATGGTTCTTGCCCCTGAGCACGAACTTATCGAAAAACTTGTAACTGCTGATAGGAAAGAGGAATTAATGGAATACGTTCGTTGGGCTAAAAATCGCTCGGAGCGGGAAAGAATGACTGAAGTAAAAAAAGTCTCTGGTAAGTTTACAGGTTCTTATGCAATTAATCCCCTGACGAAAAAAGAAATCCCAATTTGGGTTGCCGATTATGTTTTGGCTGGTTACGGAACAGGTGCAATAATGGCGGTTCCCGGTCACGATAGCCGCGACTTTGCCTTTGCCAGACATTTTAATCTTCCAATTATTCAGGTTGTGGTGGCAAAAGATGATGAACCAACCGATACTGCTAGTTGGGATGATTCTTACGATTCCAAGGAAGGCCAAATGATAAATTCCGATTTCATTAATGGCATGGATGTTAAAGAAGCCATTTCTGCAACAATTGCTAAAATTGATGAAATGGGCATTGGTTATGGTACAATTAATTACCGCTTGCGCGATGCTATTTTTAGTCGCCAACGTTATTGGGGTGAGCCATTTCCAATTTATTATAAAGATGAAATGCCTTACGCCCTACCCGAAAGCGAGCTGCCATTAAAACTTCCACCCGTTGATAAATATCTTCCAACCGAAGATGGAGAACCACCTTTGGCAAGAGCCGAAAACTGGACTACTAAAGAGGGTTATCCTCTTGAAACCAATACCATGCCTGGCTTTGCAGGTTCCAGTGCTTACTACCTGCGCTACATGGATCCGCAAAATGAAAATGAGTATTTCTCAAAAGAAGCAAATGAATACTGGAAAGATGTTGACCTTTACATTGGTGGCGACGAGCATGCTGCAGGCCATTTGATTTATTCTCGTTTCTGGAATAAATTCCTTTTCGATTTAGGTTTGGTTTGCGAAGAAGAACCTTTTAAGAAACTGATTAACCAGGGTAAAATTCAGGGTCGTTCGAGTTTTGTTTATCGAGTGAAGGGAAGCAATAAATATGTTTCTTACAACCTCAGAAAAGACTTTGAAACGCAGGCATTGCATGTTGACATTAACATGGTCGACAGCGATGTTTTGGATACTGAGGCTTTTAAAAACTGGCTTCCTGAGTTTGCCGATGCTGAATTCATCCTTGAAGATGGAAAATATATTTGCGGGCATGAAGTTGAAAAAATGTCGAAGTCGAAACATAATGTTCAAAACCCCGATGCTCTTATTGAAAAATATGGTGCTGATACTTTGAGACTTTATGAAATGTTCCTTGGGCCTCTTGAGCAGGATAAACCTTGGGATACCAACGGTATTGAAGGTGTTTTTAGGTTTTTAAGGAAATTCTGGAAACTATATTTTACCGATGAAGATGAATTTGTTGTCAGCAACGAAAAACCTTCGGCAGAGGAATTGAAATCATTGCACAAGGCAATTAAAAAAGTAACTTCCGATATTGAACGCTTTTCGTTTAACACTGGTGTTAGTGCATTTATGATTTGCGCCAACGAACTAACAGATTTGAAATGCCATAAAAGGGAAATCCTTGAACCTCTTGCAGTATTATTAAGCCCATACGCTCCTCATATTACAGAGGAATTATGGGAGGCTCTTGGAAATAAAGAAAGTATTAGTACTGCCACTTATCCTGTTCACAACGAAGAATATCTTGCCGAAAACAATTTTGAATACCCTGTTTCATTTAATGGAAAAATGAGGTTTAAACTTAGTTTACCTGTCGACATGGCGAAAGCAGAAATTGAAAAGGCTGCCATTGAGGCTGAAGAAGCACAAAAATGGATTGAGGGAAAAACAGTCAGGAAAATTATTGTAGTTCCAAATAGAATTATCAATATTGTAATAGGATAATTCTCAATAAACAATAAACCCCATTTCTTTGCGTATTTTTGTATAGAAATGATTAGGTATTTGTTTACATATTTTGCTATTCTTTTGGTTTTTTCTGGGCAATCGTATTCTCAGGAGATAATTAATAATACTGCTTTTCAGGCGGGCGAGCATCTAAAGTTTCGTGTTTATTACAGTTCATCGCTGGGAAATCTAACGGCAGGTGAGGCTGAGTTGGTAGTTGAAGAATGGAAGGAACATAATTCAACTGATAACCGATCATTTTTTCATATTACAGGTACCGGTAATTCAAAAGGTTTTTTCGATTGGTTTTATAAAGTCCGCGATAGATTTGAGACCCAAATTGACCAGGAAACCCTTTTGCCTTATTTATTTGTAAGGCGTACCCGCGAGGGAAAATACAAATATGATGATGATGTTTTTTTTGACAGGAAAAATTTAATTGCCAGAAGTCGTAGGGCAGAAAAGCCTATTCCCAAAGATGTTCACGATATTATTTCTGCTTTTTACTATTTAAGAACGCTAAATCTTGAAGATTTCGCTGCTGACAGCACTTATGGAATTAGTTTTTATTTAGATGATTCTTTATATCATTCTAGAATAAAATATGAAAGCCGTGGACGGAT
>JAOZNY010000382.1 GCA_029933565.1 Bacteroidales bacterium | reverse complement strand
ATTTTGTTAAATAGTTATTTATTAATAATTATTTTTCTTGTTATAACATCGTTCTTACTTTTAAACTTCAAGAAATACATTCCAATATTCATCTTTTCAGTTGAAATAATTATCTGATCCATAAATTTTACATTTAATATGGATTCACCTGAAATACTGATGATATTAACTAGGATTTCCTCTTTATTATTTGAGTAATCTTTAATTGTAAAGAATGCTTTTGCAGGAACTGGATAAAGTGAGATATTTGTTTTTTTCTCAAGTTGTACTATGTCGGTTAGATTTGTTAGTGTATATCGGTAAGCGTATTTGTAACTTGTTGAAGTTGGTATTCCATTTATTTCTAAATAATAACTCCCTTTTGGAATAACGGCTAATAATTCTAATGTTGTCGAACCGTTACTATTTTCTTTTTCTTCAATAGTATTTCCCGATGTATCAAGAATTCTTACTAGGAAATTATCTATTTTAATGTTACGGATACTTATACTGATAGAAGATTCTTCTTCAACTGAGAATTTATAAATGTCAGTATCAAAACTATTTCCTCCTAGTGCTTGAGTTGTGATGAACCCTTTATATATTTTATCAAATCCAATTTGATAGGCAAGATTATATTCGTCAGGCTCATCTAACGCTTGCATATTCTTTTGAATCTGTTTTGGTAAATCTGTATGTATTTGAATGTCTCCACTACCATAATGATAGAATCGGTCTACATTTAATCCAGAATAATAGTTTTTTAAATCAGCACAATATGCCTTTACTATACCATCGTTATCACCTGTATTTCCTGCCAAATAGCAGCCAGAACAAATCCCAATTATGCAAGAATAAGAAAGGTTGGTAAAAAGGTTCAGTTGGTTTATACCAGTTATATACTCCCCAACAACCCCGTTACAGTTTACATCAATATTTTTATAATTAAATAATACATTATTCCACATCACAGAATGGCTTTCTACTCCTCCAAAAAGATAAACACCATTAGCTTCACTAATTGCATAACTTCTTCTTAAATCTCTTGTCGCATCTAACTTTTCATTTAAGCCATTTAAACCTATACCAAGCATAGTAGCATTACTTCCTCCATGCGGAGTACCAGTAGTAACTAATTTTGCAACATGATGGTCTCCATCTGGTTGCCAATTAATAGGATTTTGTAAATACTCTCTTGCTGCCAAACCTCCCATACTGTGCCCCATTAATATAACTTTATCGGCACCAGTTAATTGAAGGATTTCATATATTGCCCAACGAAGTGCTTTGCCTTGCTTTTTAATTGCTTGTTGATTGCTATTAACCTCATAGTAATTGCCATCTGGATGAAAAGAACCATTAATTCCTACATCAAAATTGATTTTATAATACTCGGCAACTATTAATGTGGGGACAAACAAAGCCATATCCGCACCTGGTGTATCATAAAAATTCAGGTTAGCTTCATAATTATCACTGTCATAATTAAGGCAAAAATCAAATCTCCCACCATAATTATAACCACATTGATTTGTTAAAAAAGATGTAAAATTATCCCAAGTGTTCGAGTTGCCTACAAGTCCATGAACTAAAATAATTGGATAAGGAATATTCAAAACGTCAATTGAATTATTTAAAGATGGGAATTCTAGTTCTATAACATTTCCAAGGCTATCAGGTGCAGAATACATCTCGTATTCAATTGGACGTTCTACATATTTTATATCAATTTTATCATTTTGAGAATACAAAACAAAACTAGTAATAATTGATAGGGCTATAAGGCTTATTCTTTTCATGTTTATGTTTTATTTGAAATGGTTATTTCTTTTCTTTGTTGCTTGATGTTTTGTGGGTTTTGTTTTTTTGATAAAGATAAGAAAATTTTTAACTTAGAGGTGGGGGTGGCTAAAACATTTTAAAATGCGAATATCCTTTAATGTCTTTAAATTAATATCCAATTTCTAATTTTGAATATCCAA